>JAXHUB010000076.1:0-5324 GCA_034189845.1 Candidatus Cloacimonadota bacterium
AGCAAACATTGTTGGTAAGTATGAACCCGAACAATATGGAATCGATTTGATTTTTTTCGATTTGGAAGACTTGGGTGATTATGGGGACCGGGATAGCTGGTGCAAAGGCTCAAAATATTTTGTTCAACATTTTTTGGGAACAGAACCCGAGAAAGTTATAATAGTTGATATGGTAGGTGATAAAGATCTGAATATAGAGATGGAATATTTTTCCTATCATAATTCACCACGGCTGGTAAACGAAATTTGGCAAATAGCTGAAGATTTGGGATATTCAGAATTCCAACCCACTATAGGGCAAGTGGTTTACGACGACCATTATCCTTTTATTCAAAAAGGATATAATGCCATGGTTATAATTGATTTTGACTATCCTTGGTGGCATACACTTGAAGATACACCCGATAAATGCTCGCCTTATTCACTACAAAAGGTTGGTGAAGTTTTATTAAACCTTATCTATGATGGCAGAAAATGAAGAATATTTTAAATAATTTTTTAACTCCAGAGCAGCAGAAGGTAATTTTATTTCTGCTAAGTTTTGCTTTTATTGGACTTTTAGCCAAGTATAGTGGGCTCACAGCAAATCAGAGTAAACAGACAGCTTCTATGGCAGATAGTTTAAATAAAGATTATGAAATAAAATATGATTTGCAAACCATCACAAACTCAGAACTGCAGATGATTCCAGGAATAGGACCAAGTAGAGCTGAAGATATTATAAGATACCGCGATTCTTTAGGTTTTGCAAAACCTACAGATTTATTAAACGTGAAAGGGATAGGTGAAAAAACTTATGAAAAAATAAAAGATTATTTCATCGGTGCTAATTCCCTTACCAATAAGTCTATGAATGAGTTAAAAGAAAAGAAAAAAATAAATATCAACAAAGCAAGTATTGACGAATTAACCGCGTTACCTGGCATTGGACCAGCAAAAGCAAAAAAAATTGTTAACTATAGAATAAAAAATGGCTATTTCGACAAAAAGGAAGATATTATGCAAGTTAATGGTATTGGGCAAAAAACATTGGAAAAATTAAAACCTCTAATAAGTTTGGAGTAAGAAATGTGTGCATTGGCTACAATTACTTTGGCAGAGCTTTATGAGAAACAAGATCAGTTTATGGATGCTTTGGTTATTTATCTGAAACTATTCAAAGAATCACCTTCCGAAAAACTTAAGCAGAGAATAATAAACCTTAAAAAAAAAATCTTCGAAGAAAATGAAGATGAATATAGCAGCACTATAAAAATAATTTTTTCCAAAGAAGAGAGAATGAAATTCCAAATTCTACCACATAAGCAATATTTGGAATATCGCAAGCTAATGAAGCAATTCGAGCAAAATGACAAACCAGATAAAGAGAATGAGCAAGCAGAAGAATAAAAAAAATGAAACCAAATTTAATAGACTGTGCCAAAGGTGCATTCACAAATGCAAACAAACAGCAGAGGTTATTTTACTTGAATGCCCTAATTTCAAATTTAAACCTCAACAACTAGAAATAAAATTTAGATATCCACCACGAGAGAAAAAATGAGAATTATTGCAGGAAAATTTAAAAAAAGTAAACTTTTTTCCGTAGAGGGAAAGAGAGCTAGGCCAACTTCCGATTTTATGAAAGAAGTTATTTTTAATGTACTGTTCGAGTGCGAAGGACAAAATGTGTTAGACCTTTATGCCGGTAGCGGTGCTTTGGGGCTGGAAGCAATAAGCAGAGGAGCAGAATCTGCTGTTTTTGTTGAGTTTTCTGATAGAGCTATAGCAACAATAAAAAAAAATATCGATAAACTAAAATGCAACTCACAAGCCAAGGTATATAAAAAAAGAGTTAGCTCTTATTTGAATTGGAACAAGGTAAAGTTCGATCTTATATTTATAGATCCACCCTATGATAAAAATTTGCTAAATAAAACTATAAAAAAAATTTTAGAAAAAGAAACCTTGAAAAAAGGTGGCAAAATTATTGCTGAACACAGTATTAGAGAAAAGATTGATCCAGAATTTGCAGAATTGATAGAATTTAATAAAAAAACAAGAAGTAATCAGCTATCAATTCTTATCGAAAGGGAATTATGAAAATCTATAACACAATGCACAGAAAAAAAGAAGAGCTTATTCCACAAAAAGAAAACGAAATTAGGATGTATGTGTGTGGTCCTACTGTCTACAATTATTTCCATATAGGAAATGCCCGCGCTTTTTTGTTCTTCGATGTTGTTAGGCGCTATTTTGAATTCAAAGGTTACCGAGTTACCTACGTACAAAACCTTACCGACATTGAAGATAAACTTATAGAGCAATCTAAAAAAGAAAAGAAGCCTGTTAATGAAATAGCAGAAAAATACATTGAAGCTTTCAACAAAGATACAGCGGCTCTGGGAATAAAAAGACCTGACTACCAGCCCCGTGCCACCGAATATATCGAGGAGATGATAAACTTAATAAAAAAATTAGAAGAGAAAAATGTTGCATATCAGGTTGACGGAGACGTGTATTTCTCTGTCTCAGATTTTAAAGACTACGGCAAACTCTCTCATAAAAAGTTGGAAGATTTAAAAGCAGGAGCCAGAGTGGAAGCAAATAAGCAAAAACGTCATCCTGCAGATTTTACTTTATGGAAAAAAGCTAAACCGGGTGATCCTAAATGGAAAAGTCCCTGGGGAGAAGGAAGACCAGGATGGCATACTGAATGTGTGGTGATGAGTCGTAAACTCCTTAATGGCACCTTTGATATTCATGCCGGTGGAATAGATTTAGTTTTTCCGCATCACGAAAACGAAATAGCACAAGCTGAAGCTTGTTTTGGAAAACCATTAGCGAATTATTGGATGCATAATGGTTATCTAAATATCGAAGGCGCAAAAATGTCAAAAAGTCTGAATAATTTTTTTACTGCTCGAGATATATTGGAAAAATACGATGCTGAAGCTATCCGGTTCTTTTTCCTATCCAAACACTACCGTAGCCCGATCGATTTTAATGAAAATATCCTAATAGAATCATCACAAGCAGTAAACAACTTCTATGAAGCACTTAAAGAAATTGATTTTTTCAATGTAAAAAATAATGAAGAATTAGAGTATGAAGCTAGCCAAAAGAAAATCAGAGACAATTTTATAAAAGCAATGGACGATGATTTCAACACTGCGAGGGCTCTATCTTATCTGTTTGATTTAAGTAAGAAAATTAAAAATCCTGAAATAGATATCAAAAATAGAAAACTTTACGCCAAATTGCTGGTAGAATTAGGAAAAGTACTAGGTTTTTTTACCAATTTAGAGGATCAATTAAAACAAAATTTAAGCGAAACAGCTGAAAAGTTGATAGAGTTAATGATAGACTATCGGTTGGAAGCGAAAAAAAATAAAAATTGGCAACTGGCAGATAAGATAAGAGCTGATTTAAAAAAGTTAGGAATAGAGTTACGAGACAAAAAAGAGGGAACTGACTGGAAAACAGTAAAATAGAGTGCTAAAAGCTTCATGACAATATCAGGAAGTTAAATTCTATTTCAATGTAAACCAGCAAGATAGCAATCCAATTTATTTACATTAGTTTATAACCATTTGAATAAAAAAAAATTGACATTAAAATAGAAAGAAAATTTTTTGACAATTCTAAAGGCAGAAAGTTCTTTTTAAGCGAATATGAGATAAAAGAAGTTGACATAAAGAGTGCAGATATATTTTCTGTTCCGACTTCAGAAAGCCGGCGTGGCTCAATTGGAAGAGCAACGCACTTGTAATGCGTGGGTTATGGGTTCAAGTCCTATCGCCGGCACCATCGTTGAAATTTAAGTGGAGAGGTTCCCGAGTGGCCAAAGGGAACAGACTGTAAATCTGTCGGCGGATGCCTTCGGAGGTTCGAATCCTCCCCTCTCCACCATTTACATAATTCAAATCATGTCAATTTCATGAGATTAAAAGGGCGGGAGTAGCTCAATTGGTAGAGCATCAGCCTTCCAAGCTGAGGGTCGCGGATTCGAACTCCGTCTCCCGCTCCATTTAGTGCTCATGTAGCTCAGTCGGTAGAGCACACCCTTGGTAAGGGTGAGGTCATCGGTTCAAATCCGATCGTGAGCACCATGTTAAGAAATTGTAATTTATAAGAAGCTATATTGCCAAGGAGGAAAAATGGCTAAGGAGAAATTTGTAAGAAGTAAGCCGCATGTAAATATAGGAACGATTGGTCATGTTGACCATGGTAAGACGACTTTAACAGCGGCAATGACCCTTTATTTAAGTAAGAAAGGGTCAGCAGAGTTTAGATCATTTGATAATATTGACAATGCTCCAGAGGAGAAGGAGCGTGGAATTACTATTGCTACGGCCCATGTAGAGTATGAGACCGACAAGCGTCATTATGCTCATGTGGACTGTCCTGGTCATGCTGATTATGTAAAGAACATGATTACTGGAGCGGCTCAGATGGATGGAGCTATATTGGTAGTGAGTGCAGCCGATGGGCCGATGCCTCAGACACGAGAGCATATATTGCTTGCTCGTCAGGTAGGCGTACCAGCGATGGTAGTATTTTTGAATAAAGCGGACTTAGTAGATGATCCGGAACTTTTGGAGTTGGTAGAGTTGGAAGTACGCGATTTATTAACAGAGTATGAATTTCCTGGAGATGAGATTCCGATCATAACTGGTTCAGCATTGAAAGCTTTGAATGGTGATCCTGAAGGAGAAGCCAAGGTACAGGAATTGATAGATGCGATAGATGACTACATACCAACGCCAGAGCGAGATACCAACAAGCCATTCTTGATGCCGGTAGAGGATGTTTTTTCTATTCAGGGACGTGGAACAGTTGCTACAGGAAGAATAGAGCGTGGTGTAATTAAGGTTGGAGAAAAGATAGAGCGTGTAGGAATAAGAGAGACAGTGGAGACGGTATGTACTGGAGTAGAGATGTTCCGCAAGATTTTAGATCAAGGCGAAGCTGGTGACAATGTAGGTATTCTGTTACGTGGACTTTCCAAAGATGAAGTAGAGCGCGGAATGGTATTGGCTAAGCCTAAATCGATAACACCACACACCAAATTCAAAGCAGAGACCTATGTATTAACCAAAGATGAGGGTGGTCGTCATAAACCGTTCTTCTCTGGTTATAGACCTCAGTTTTATTTTAGAACAACAGATGTTACTGGCAGCATAACACTTCCCGAGGGAACCGATATGGTAATGCCAGGAGATAATGTGACCATAACAGCTGAGTTGATAACACCTATTGCTATGGAAAAAGGACTTCGTTACGCTATCCGCGAAGGTGGAAGAACCATCGGTGCTGGTGTCGTTAGCGATATTATTGAATAG
>JAXHUB010000077.1:0-2954 GCA_034189845.1 Candidatus Cloacimonadota bacterium
CCAAAAAAATTGGTAAGGCAAACTATATTCATTATTATAAAACAATTTATGGAAAATATTATGATACTGGTAATAAATTTAACAAATATTTACTATTGTAATGTTACATATTTTTACTGCTCAAAATAGTTAGGAGGGAATATGCTAAAGAAAATAGTAATAATATCATTCGCAATTATATTTTGCTTAGCATGTAGTCAAAAAACAGAAGTAAACAGTTTAAAAAACTCTAAACAAATTGCCAAAAATGTTGTGCATGCGGTTTCATTTGGTTTGGAAAGCTTTTGCGCCCAACAAGAAACAAATGAAAAAAAATAGAACTAATACGCGATTTTGTTAAATTAATAAGATTTTATCCTGACAAAACTTGTTATTTTTATGTTTACGATATAGACTGCAACAACATTGCTCATGCTACTCAACCAGACCTGGTGGGGAAGAATTTGTATGATCACCAAGATACAAAGGGGAAATATGTAATTCGTGAGCTAAGCAAAAATGTCCAGGCTGGTGGAGGTTTTGTGGAATTTTATTGGCCAAAAATTGGCTGACAAAACTGAATATAAAAAAGAAGATGGGATGTGAAAATGATTTCTGGTACAAATTATTTTATAGGATCAAGAGTTTATTGGGAATAAAACCGAATATGAACTTAATGAAACCAGAGAGCTTAAGTTTTGAGTTTTCTGGTTTTTTAGCAAACAGTATGCTTGACGCTTATTTCTGCTTGACAAATCTGCAATATTTTATGAAAAAGATACAAATTTGAACTGATCAAAAGGAGAGAATTATGATTCAGCTTCAGAATTTAGTAAAAGATTATGGCAACCTGCGAGCAGTGGATCATATTAATTTTGAGATTAATGAAGGCGAGATTTTAGGATTTTTAGGGCCAAATGGCGCTGGTAAATCTACTACGCTGAAGATGATCACTTGTTTTCTAAGTCCCACTGCCGGTAATATTATTGTCGAAGATCGAAATGTTTACGATCATTCCAAAGAAATCCGTGAAATGATAGGCTATTTACCAGAAACTAATCCACTTTACACCGATATGATTGTTTATGACTATTTAAAATTTGTATCAGAGGTTCGTAAAATTTCCGATTTTAAGCAAAGGTTGAAGGAAGTTGTGAATAAATGTGGGCTGCATGGTGTGCTAAACAAGCCAATCGAGACTCTTTCCAAAGGATATCGGCAGAGAGTTGGCTTAGCACAAGCAATTATTCATGATCCTAAGATACTTATTTTAGATGAGCCCACTACCGGTTTAGATCCCAACCAAATAGTTGAAATTCGCCAACTCATTAAAGAACTTGGTAAAGAGAAAACTCTCATTATCTCAAGTCACATTTTACAAGAGGTGCAGGCAGTTTGCGATAGAATTGTAATAATAAATAAGGGTAAAATAGTGGCAGATGGTTCCACAGAACAATTGCAAAATAATTTTCAAAACAAGAACAAATTGGTTTTGGAAATTATTGCAACAGAAGAAGAGCTTAGCAGTTTAGCAGATGCAATTGAAGGCGTGGACCTACTTTCCATAGAACCTATTTCGGCTCATGTTAACAAAGCTGATTTGGAATATGATGCTAAAGAAGATAAACGTAAAGAGATTTATGAATTTATAAAAAAACAAGATTGGATACTTCTGGAAATGAAAAAAGAAAGTATGAGTTTGGAAGCTGTATTCCGTAATTTGACCATCGAGGAAGGGGGCCAAGCATGAATGCAACCAAAATAATAGCCAATAAAGAATTAAAATCATATTTAAACTCACCAGCAGCATATATTGTGCTGGTAGTTTTTCTACTTATATCGGGTTGGTTCTTTGCCAGTCCACTATTCATAAACAACCAAGCTGAGTTACGCTCTCTTTTCAATATAATTCCCATGATCTTCATATTTTTTGTGCCTGCTATTACTATGGGACTTATTGCAAAAGAACGTAATATAGGAACTATCGAACAGCTTTCCACTTTTCCAATCCAAGAATCGCAAATAGTGATGGGTAAATTTTGGGCTTCTGTAGGTTTAATAGCTGTTGGTTTACTTTTCACGCTAATACATTTTCTCACGATTATAATTTTAGGACAGAATATTGATTATGGAGCAATTTTGTGTGGTTATTTGGGTCTGTTGTTGCTGGGAGCGGTTTATAGTTCCATAGGACTTTTTGCTTCTAGTCTTACCGATAACCAAATAGTGTCGTTCATTATCTCCTTCCTAATAATTTTCTTTTTATTTATATTGGAATATTCCTTGTTTATATTACCCAGCTATCTAAGTGGTTTTTTCCAATATCTTAGTATTAATTATCATTTTTCTAATTTAACACGTGGAGTTATCGATACTCGTAATTTAGTTTATTTCGGAAGTCTTATAGTTCTATTTTTAAGGTTTGCGATTATAAGGTTGAAAAGTGGGAAGTGGAAATAGGAGGATGAGCATGCAGAACAAAAATATTAATCTAATAATATTTATAGCGATAATCGTATTCATAAATTTAGTTTCACTTTCGGTTTTCACTCGCTTGGATTTTTCCAAGGGAAACATCTATTCATTGGCCGATGCCAGTAAAAAGGCAGTAGAAAATATTGATGACAGATTGATAGTAAAAGCCTATTTTTCTGAAAATCTGCCTGGTCAATACGCAGATGCTCGCCGCTATACTGAAGATCTTCTTTCCGAATACAGAGCTTATTCACATGGAAGTCTTCATTATGAATTTGTTGATCCTGCTAATGAAGAGGTATTGAAAGAAGAAGCACACAAAAATCAGATATTTCCTGTTTCAATGAGAGTGGTTGAAGATGATAAACTGGAGATCAGAGAAGTTTATATGGGATTGGCTTTTTTATATAGAGGAAAAACAGAATCAATTCCTATGATTGAAAATACCAGAGGCTTGGAATATGAGATTACCAGAACAATCAAGAAAATAACGAGCCAAA
>JAXHUB010000078.1:0-7971 GCA_034189845.1 Candidatus Cloacimonadota bacterium
CAGAGAGACCGCATACAACGTGGTCACCCACAACGGGCCAGGAGATGGCCTCTATTTTGAATTCCTCCCCTATGTCCAGGAGATTGGTGGGGCTGAACACCTGGGCCTCTTTATCTGCCATTCTTTGTTTATTTGGAAAACTAAATCTTGGAAAAGGTTAAAGGCTTCTTTTTTGTATTCGATGAGCGGGTCTTTCTGCCCATAAGCTCTTAGTCCAATACCTTCCTTCATTAAATCCATCTCACGCAGATGTTCGCGCCAGTGTTCATCTACCACTGAAAGCAATGCACGTCTTTCCAATTCCCGTATCTGCTCTTCGCCCATCTCCTGCTCACGTTCTTCGTAAGCATCTAGCACCTTTTCTTCTACTATATCCTGCAGGGCTGCCAAGTCTTTTCTGCCTGTTTCGATCTCCTCTGGCTGTAAGTGAACATTCAAATTATTTTTTAACCAATCACAAATATGTTGCAATTCCCAATCTTCTTCATAAATCAAGTTTCCATAGATATCTTCAATAATCATAGTTAATGTATCTTTAATCATATCAAGAATTTCATATTTCAAATTGTAGCCTTTAAGCACATTTCTTCGATACTGATAGATAACCTCGCGTTGTTGATTCATTACTTCATCATATTTTATTAGTTGTTTTCTAATTTCGAAGTTATAATTTTCAACTCTTTTTTGTGCTCTGCTCACTGCTTTACTCATCCAAGGATGTGTAATCGCTTCTCCTTGCTGTAAACCAAGTTTCATCATCATCGGAGCTATTCTTTCTGAGCCAAATAGTCGCATCAGGTCATCTTCTAAAGAGAGATAAAACCTCGAGGAGCCTGGGTCTCCTTGACGCCCGCTACGTCCACGCAGCTGCCTATCGATACGTCTACTTTCATGTCTTTCAGTTCCTATTACATGTAATCCATCCACTGGTAAACCGAAAGGATATTTTTCATTTGGTTTAGTATTGATCTCACGATACTCCTCTTTTGGTTTAGTCACTACACCTTTGCCCAATTTAATATCGGTACCACGACCAGCCATGTTAGTAGCAATTGTAACTGCTCCTGGTTCTCCTGCATTTTTTATTATCTCGGCTTCCTGTTCATGATGTTTGGCATTTAAAATATTATGTTCTATACCCCTACGACGTAAAAGCCTTCCCATTGTTTCAGAAACATCTACGGAAATTGTTCCAACTAAAACAGGTTTTTGCAATTTAAACCAATATTCAATTTCATCTATAATTGCCTTATATTTTTCGTTTTTTGAAATATAGATGCGATCGTCGTGGTCTTTGCGTGTTATCGGTTCATTGGTTGGAATAACAACTACTGGTAGATCGTAAATTTCCAGAAATTCGCCTTCTTCGGTTACTGCTGTACCTGTCATGCCAGCTAATTTATCGTACATTCTAAAATAATTCTGTAAGGTAATAGTTGCAAAAGTTTGGGAAGCTTCTTCAATTTTAACACTTTCTTTAGCCTCTAATGCTTGATGTAGCCCATCGCTAAATCTTCGTCCCGGCATCATTCGTCCAGTGAATTTATCAACAATTACCACTTTGTTGTTGGCAACCACATAATCAACATCTTTTTGGAAAAGCATATAACTCTTAAGAAGCTGTTTTATATTATGCAACTTTTCGTTTTTGTCTAAAAAACTATGAGTAATTTCATCTTTCTTTTTCTGTTTTTCATCATATGAAAGATCTTCTCTCTCATCAACTTTTTCCAAAGCTTCATCTAAGCTTTCCATAACAAAAAGATCCGGCTCCTTCTGTGAAAGCATACTGTTGCCTTTTTCAGAAAGTTCTACACTGTTGCTGCGCTCCTCTATAGCAAAAAACAACTCTTCATCGATGGTATGCATTTTTTTATCACGCATTACCAAACCTTCGTAATCTGTAACCAATTTCTTTAGTTCTCCTTGTTTCATAAATTTTAGGAATTGTTTATTGCGCGGTGCTGCTCTTTTTACTAATAAAAGAAGTTTTCCAAGTTCTTCAGAATTTGTTGTATCTTGCTCTAAAATATTTTTAATCTGAGAAATATAGCGTTTTACCAGCTGAGTCTGAGAAAAAACTAACTTACTGATAATTGGTTTTAGTTCTTTATAGAAATTTTTACTTTCAGCAACAGGTCCACTTATGATCAATGGTGTTCTAGCTTCATCAATAAGCACACTGTCCACCTCATCAACAATGGCGTATTGCAATTTTCTTTGAACCAAATCATCTATAGAAGAAGCCATATTATCGCGCAAATAGTCAAAACCAAATTCACTGTTGGTTCCATAGGTTACATCGAGCTGGTATGCTTCTTTTTTGGCTACATTATCCATTCCGCCAATATTACAACCTACCGTAAGGTCATGAAATTCGAAAATAGGCGCCATCCATTCGGAATCTCGTTGTGCTAAATAATCGTTTACAGTAATAAGGTGAACACCTTTTCCTAAAAGAGCATTCAAAAAAAGCGGCAAGGTTGCTACTAGGGTTTTACCTTCACCAGTTGCCATCTCTGCTATTTTCCCCTCATGCAACACTATTGCGCCAATCAATTGTACATCGAAAGGAATCATGTTCCAAGACTCTTTACTGCCCCGAACCTCATATTCATAACCTACCAATCGACGACAAGTATCTTTCACAATTGCGTAAACTTCGGGCAAATAGCTATCTAAAACTGTTTGGGTTTCCTTTTTTAAACTTTCAGATTTCCTATCTATTTGATTGCCAACATCATTTTTTTTGTTTTCATCAGGTTCTTGGCGATATTCTTCCCGCAGAGCATCCAGTTCTTCTTCCAATGGTTGTAACTGTTCTCTTATTTTGGTTTTTATAATTTGGACTTTATCTCGTAGCTCATCGTCAGTTAACTGTTGCAGATGAGTATAATTCTCCTTAATTTTATCCAAAATTGGCTGCAGACGTTTCATCTCGCGTTGATGTCTATCTCCAACTAATTTATTTAAAACCTTTTGTAGCATAAATTCTCCTTCTGAACCTAAAAAAGGAAGCTAAAATTTTGGTCAATCCTTTCTTTTGAACTCTGATTGTCAAACTATTAGTTTTGAGCTTGACTTTACAGCTTAAATTAAACTTTTTGTACATAAATGCAAATAAATTCAATGGAGTTGGAATGAAATTAAAAAAATTAAATAAGAACAGAATAAAGCAAGTTAAACAATATTCAACACAAGCTCGAGCAGCAATTTTAAAAATGACTACTTTAGCTGCTTCTGGTCATCCAGGTGGTTCAATGTCTACCATCGATTATCTTCTTACCGCTATGAATATGGCAAATATTGACCCCAAAAATCCGCGTAAGCCAGATCGAGACCTTTTTATATTCAGTCATGGACACGTTTCGCCGGCTGCTTATTCAGCATTGGGAATAATGAAATTTTTCGATTTGGATAAAGCAATTTCTCAATTTCGCCTAACTGACTCTATATTTGAAGGACACGTGGAACCAGATGTACCCGGAATTGAATGGGCTAGCGGTAATTTGGGGCAAGGTCTTTCAGCAGCTTGTGGCTTTGCTATTGCCAGCAAAATTCAAAAAATAAACAGAAATATCTTTGTGCTTATGGGCGATGGCGAACAACAAAAAGGACAGCTAAATGAAGCGCGTGTATTTGCTGTAAAATATGATCTAAGCAACATAATAGCTTTTATCGACTATAACAAATTACAAATAAGTGGCTCTATAGAAAAAATTATGCCTCAAAACATTAAAGCCGAATACGAAGCCGATGGCTGGAATGTGCTAGAAATTTATGGACATGATTTTAATCAGATTCAAAATGCAATTTTGGAAGCGGAAACTGCTAAAGAACCTACTGCAATTTTGGCTAAAACCAAAATGGGAAAAGGTGTTTCCTTTATGGAAAATAAAGAACAATATCATGGTGCTGCTTTAAAGGAAGACGAATTATCGAAAGCCTTGCAAGAACTCGGATTTGAAAATGACCTGGATAAATACAAAAAAATGCGTGAAACTCCCGATATTCTTCAACCCTCAGTTTATCCTCAACCAAAATTTAACTTCCAAATAGGAAAACCACGATTGTATGACGAAAAAATCGACAATCGTTCTGCATGGGGAAATGCAATCGCAGATATAGCGAAATTGAATCCAAATTCACATTTAGCTCTTACAGATAACGATCTTCAAGGAAGTCTGAAAACAGCTAAGTTTGAAGAAGTTATGCCTCATAATTTCTTCGAATGCGGAATTATGGAACACCATACCGCTACTATGGCTGGCGCTATTAGCAAAGCTGGTGTACAAACCTTTTTCCCCGGTTTTGGTGTTTTTGCAATTGACGAGACCTACAATATGCATCGTTTGAATGATATCAATCACACTCACTTGAAAATAGTTACTACTCATGTGGGCTTGGATGTTGGTGAAGACGGTAAAACCCACCAATGCATCGATTATTTGGGAGTTTTTAAAAATCTTTTCCATTTCAAAATTATCATACCCGCCGATGCAAACCAAACCGACCATGTGATTCGTTATGTGGTAAATAAACCAGGAAATTACCTAATAGCAATGGGGCGTTCAAAATACGAACAGGTAAAAACTGCAGAGGGCGAGATACTGTTTAATAGAAATTACAAATTCGAATATGGGAAAGCTGATCAATTACGAACTGGAAATAAAGCAGCTTTGATGGTAATGGGAACTATGACTACCCGTGCTTTGGAAATTGCAAACCGACTTCAGAAAATTGGAATAGATTTGCAGGTATGGAATATATCTTCCCCGCTTCATTTGGATGAAAAAGCGTTACGAGAAGCAGCTGCGACTGGTATTATTTTTTCCTATGAAGATCATAATGTTCATACCGGCTTAGGAAGCTGTATCGCTACTAAACTTGTTGAAATGAATCTGCAGTGTAAATTATATCAATTTGGTGTAAGAGATTATTCTTTCTCAGGAAATTCTGCAGATGTGTTCAAAAAATGCAAGTTAGATGTACAATCAATTTATCATAAGATCAAAAAAATGATATAAAATCAATATATTAGAAAAGAAAGAGCCACTTTGAAAGTGGCTCTTTTTACTTTATTAAACTATCCGCTAATTGCTAATCTTTTTACAAGCACCGAGGCAGAACCTACTGAGCTGGTATTGAAACGGAAATTATCTGCTATATCTTCAATATCACTTAGCATTTGCAAAAAATTACCAGAAACTGTAAATTGCTTCAAAGATGTTTTCAATTTTCCGTTTTCATAAAGAAAACCTTCAGCTGGAAGAGAAAAATCACCAGACACCGGATTGGCACCGGAGTGCAAACCCTGTAGAGAAACTATTTTTATCACTTCCTTATATTTGCCCAGCAGCTCATCTTCTTTTATACTTCCTGGTTCCAAATAAAAATTGGTAGGTGCTACTGAAAGTGAGCTTTTTATACCTCTGGCAGCATTTCCTGTAGATTGCACACCATCTTTCTTGGCTGTTATCGTATTATGAAAAAATGTATTCAAAACACCATTTTTTACCAATAAAGTTTTTTGAGAAGGAAACCCTTCACTATCGAAAGCTGAAGTAGAAAATCCACCAGGATACAAGCCATCATCTATGATATTGACTTTTTCATTAGCAATTGTTTTGTTTAATTTTCCCTTTAATAAAGAATGTCCTTCTTGCACTGCTTTGGCGCTAAAAACTCCAGAAAAAGTTGTTAATAAATTACACATCATTTCATTATTAAACACTACAGCATACTGTCCACTTTTTACATCTTTACCTCCTAAAAGGTCTGTTGCCCTCTGAACAGCGGTTTCTCCTAATTTTTTAGCATCAAATTTACTAAAATCGCGTCCTATTTGGAAATCCATCGCCATGCGTTTATCTTTATCTTCTGCTACCAAAGCTGTTACAAAACAAAAAGCTTGATTTTGAACATCTTCTTTTTCCAACCCCTTGCTATTTGCTATTTTCATATAGCTTTTAACACTTCCCATAAGTGCATTTGGTACATTCATTACTCTATTATCAGCTTTTAATGCGTAGTTTTCCATATCTTTGGCAAACTGCACCTTATCTTCTACAGAAACTTTTTCCAAATTTTCGGAATAAACATCTGGTTTGTTTTCCACGTCGCCATAGTTGGCCATCTCAACTTCCTCTTCATCTTCAGATGCTTCAGCATTTTCAACAGCTTCATCTACCATATTTTTCAAAGCTATATCATCCAATTTTTCGCTGTAGGAATACCCCTGCTTGCCATCTTTTAGAACCCTTACACCAATTCCAACCGAATCGGAATGACTAAAGCCTTCAATTTCTTGTTGATTAACTCTTACATTAAAAGAATTTCCACCAGAAAATAAAATTTCTATATCATCTGTTTTATCTTTGGCATAATTGAATATTAATTTAAATTCTTGCTTGTACATAATACCTCCTGCTATTTCCTGCCGCCAACAACGATTTCATCAATCAAAATAGCTGGCTGTCCAACATTGGTAGGAACACTTCCGCTCACAGAACCGCACATTCCCTGTGCCATTTCTAGGTTATCGGCAACTTTACTTATTTTAAAGAGAGCATCAGCTCCGTTGCCTATTAAAGTAGCACCTCTAACTGGTTCAGCAATCTTTCCATTGCGAATAAGATAACCTTCGCTTACTGCAAAATTGAAGTTACCAGTTCCTGGTATTACAGAACCACCACCCATTTTGGCAGCGTAAATTCCATATTCTACATTTGAAATTAAATCTTGTAGTTTATGTTTTCCCGCTGCAATATAAGTATTTCTCATTCTTGAAGCTGGTGCAAACCTGTATGACTGTCTTCTTCCACTACCTGTCCTAGCGTATCCGGTTTTCAGCGAGCCCATTTTATCCACAATGTATGATTTTAAGATGCCTTTTTCTATAAGAACTGTTTTTTGAGTTGGCATTCCTTCATCATCAATATTTTCGCTACCCCATTGATTAGGAATAGTACCATCATCAATAGCAGTAACTATTGGGTTAGCTATCTGTTTTCCCATTTTACCAGCAAAAACAGAGGCATTTTTGGCAACAGAAGTAGTTTCTAGCGCATGTCCACAAGCTTCGTGGAAAATTACTCCGCCAAAACCATTATCTATAACAACAGGAAATTTACCACTGGGAGCATAATCGGCATTCAACATAGTTACAGCAATTCTAGAGGTTTCTTTTCCTAATTTTTCGGGATCTTGCTTTTTGAAAAATTCATAGCCAGCAAAAGCACCTGGGCCTTCGTTTCCTGTTTGAATCTCTTTACCATTGGAAGCTAAAGAGCTGGCATATACCCTGGAATAATTACGGCTATCTTCTGCCCACAAACCTTCGCTATTTACAATAAGCACATCCTGCATCTTTTCCAATAGATTGATATCTGTCTGAACAATCTGCTTGCTATAGCTACGGGCAGCTTTATTAATCATTTTAATAAAATCTACTTTTTCCGTTTTGGCAACAGTGTTATTAGGAATTACTATCGTATGTTTATTTTCAAAATCTAATTTTGTAAAATCCATTACAACGGTGTTATTGTTTCCTTTAGCAGCCTTACTAACCGCTTCTGCTACTTTTATTAAGTTGGTTTCCTTTAGGTCATTCGTGAAACCATAGATGGCTGTATGACCATAAAACACACGAATACCGGCACCAAAATCATTTCCCACCAAGCACTGTTTCGTTTTATTATCATTAAAAGAAATTCTTGAGATGTAAGTATCTTCAACGAAAATTTCAGCAAAATTGGCACCGTTGGAAAGTGCTTTTTCCAAAACTCTTTCGGCAACTTGTTTTGTTATCATTTATCCTCCTGAAATATTTTCCTTGATGTTTCTTATTTAGACTGTTTAACTGTCAAGCAGATTATGCTAAATCTTATATACTTGCACGCAATCTAACAGTTCCAAAAAAATATAGTTTCTTTTCATCATTAAAAAAAGAATCTGCACCTTATGGTACAG
>JAXHUB010000079.1:0-14906 GCA_034189845.1 Candidatus Cloacimonadota bacterium
GGTGGATTGGATACAATTATATCGAATTTTCCAGTAATATTTTCGAAAACATCAGAATTTACTAATCCCAATTCTACTTGGTGGAGTTTAATATTCTGGGCAGCTATTTGCAATGCTTTAGCAGAATTGTCAGAAGCAGTAATTTTCCAGTTTGGTCTTTCTTTTTTTAGGCAGATCGCTATGGCGCCAGAACCAGTTCCAATTTCCAATACTCTTTCTATATTTTTCTCGGTTAAAACTTTTTCTACCAGCAATTCGGTTTCGGGACGTGGAATTAGCGCACCATTTCCTACCAGAAATTTACGGCCAAAAAACCAAGTGTAACCCATTAAATATTGCAGAGGAACTTTGTCGGCGCGTTTAGAGGTTATTTGCCAAATTTTAGCTATTTGTTGTGTAGTAGGAATACTTTGCTGGTATATTTGCCATCTTTCGCATTTTAAAACGGAGGCAATGATGGTTTCAGCATTAACTTTAGGGCTGGTTATTTTATGTTTATTTAAATGCTCTGTTATTTTTTTCACTAATTCAAGAACAATTTTAGCCAGTTTTTAATATCCTCGCACTCGTTTTAAAATTTTTTCTTGAATATTGGCAGGCGCTACTTCGTATTTTGAAAATTCCATTGTATAAACAGCTCTGCCCTGTGATAGAGAGCGTAATTCAGTAGCATAGCCAAAGAGCTCGCTCATAGGTGTTTCAGCAGTTACCACCTGCTTATCATTGATATCAGATTTTACTTTTTCTATTCTTCCACGTCGTGAATTCAGATCACCAATAACATCTCCAACAAAATCCTCTGGAGTTATAACATTCACTAACATTATTGGTTCCATTATTTGTGGTTCTGCCTGGCGCAAACCTTCTGCGACAGCTTTTGAAGCAGCTATTCCAAAAGCTGTTTCGCTGGAATCTACCTCGTTAAACTCTCCATCAATAAGCTTCACTTGAACTCTTTCTACAGGACAACTCATCAGCGGTCCATCCATAAGTGCACTCATAGCACCTTGTTCTATGGAATTCCAATAAAGTTTGGGAATAGTTTCTTCCGAAATTGAATTAATAAATCTATTTTTTTCACCCTCTTTTAAATTGGAAAGTTTAAGGGGGGAAATTTTGAATTTAACCTTTGCAAAATGGCCTTTACCACCCATTTCACGTATAAATTCTTCCGTTATAGTTACTTCTTTACTTACTGTTTCCTTATAGGCTACCTGAGGATTACCCACATTGGCATGTACGTTGTATTCTCGTTTTAAGCGATCAATAATAATATCGAGATGTAATTCTCCCATTCCGGATATCAAAGTTTGCCCGGTATCTTTATCTTCACTTACTCTGAAAGTAGGATCTTCTTCTTCCATTTTTTTCAAAGCTTCACTCAATACTTCTTGATCAGCCTTAGTTTTAGGTTCAATCGCAATAGAAATTACTGAATCGGGAAAAGTAATGCTGTCCAGTAACACATTTTTTTCTATGGTAATGGTATCGCCTGTTTTAAGAAATTTTGGGCCAACCAAGGCAGCAATATCACCCACTTTCAGTTCATCTTTATCTTTTCTTTTATTGGAATGAATCTGCAGAATACGTGCTACCCTTTCTTTTTTACCATTAGTTTGGTTATAAATTCTTTGTCCTTTTTTCAGTTTCCCAGAATAAACACGAATGAAAATAACTTTCCCTACGAATTTATCCATTTGCACCTTAAAAGCTAAAGCAGAAAAATCATCATCTATTTTGGGATAGATCTTCACTTTTTTATCTGAATCTTTATCTAATGCTTTGATAGGTGGTACATCCAAGGGAGAGGGTAGGTAGTCGCTTATAGCTGCTAAAAGAGGTTGAACACCCTTATTTTTTAATGAAGAACCGCATAATATCGGTACAAATTTGTTATCTAAAACTCCTTTGCGAATTGCTCGTTTGATCTCTTCTTCTTCAATCTCTTCTTCTTCCAGATATTTCATCATTAGCTCATCGTCGAACTCTGCAATATTTTCCAGCATTTTAGCTCTAACGGCCACAGCATCTTCCCAATAGTCAGCAGGAATATCTTTAATAAAGTATTTCAAACCAAATGTTTCTTGATCAAAATAGTAGGCTTTCATTTTTACTAGATCTATTATTGCTTCAAAATTATCTTCTTTACCAATGGGAAGCTGTATAGGGTGAGCCTTGGGAGTAAGCCTTTGGCGAATCATATCAATCACATGTTCAAAATCAGCTCCGCTGCGGTCCATTTTGTTTATATAGGCAATTCGTGGAATTTGATAACGATCGGACTGATGCCAAACAGTTTCCGATTGTGGTTCCACTCCACCTACAGCACAAAATATTCCAATAGCACCATCTAATATTCTTAAAGAGCGCTCAACCTCTGCTGTGAAATCTACGTGGCCGGGTGTATCTATAATATTAATCTGTTTATTTTCCCAAAAACAGGTAGTAACCGCAGAAGTTATAGTAATACCGCGTTCCTTCTCCTGCTCCATCCAGTCCATTACCGTATTACCGTCATGAACCTCACCCATTTTATGGATGATGCCGGTGTAGAACAACATCCTTTCGGTAGTAGTTGTCTTACCGGCATCAATATGAGCAATAATTCCTATATTGCGTAAATTTGCTAATTCAGCTGACATCTTCTTATGTTAAACCCTAAAATGCGCGAAAGCTTTATTAGCCTCTGCCATTCTATGAGTTTCTTCGCGTTTTCTTATACTGTTTCCTTCTTTTTTATAGGCAGCTAAGAGTTCGCCAGCTAAGCGTTCGTCCATAGTTTTTTCGGAACGTTTTCTGGCAAAACCGATAATCCAGCGGAAGGCTAAAGCTTGTGCATTTTTAGATGAAACTTCCATCGGAATCTGATAGTTAGAACCACCTATACGTTTGGAAACAACCTTAACCATTGGTTTCACATTTTCTAAAGCTTGCAGGAAGACGTCTAAGGGATTTTCCTCATCTGTTTTTTTAGCAATAATGTCCATTGCGCCATAGACAATAGATTCTGCCAGACTTTTTTTCCCGCGCTGCATAATAGTATTTATAAAAATACTAAGAGTTTTACTATTGTATTTAGGATCGGGGTAAATTACTCTTTCAACTTGTCTTCTTCTTCTCGACATGCATCCTCCTACTTCTTAGGTCTCTTGGTTCCATATTTGGAACGTCCGTTTAATCTGTTATCAACACCTGCAGTATCAAGAGCACCACGTACGATATGATATCTTACACCTGGCAAGTCCTTTACACGCCCTCCACGAACCAAAACAATTGAGTGTTCCTGAAGGTTATGTCCTTCTCCAGGAATATATGCTGTTACTTCATACCCATTTGTCAATCTCACCCTAGCTACTTTTCTTAAAGCAGAATTTGGTTTTTTGGGAGTAGTTGTATAAACCCTTGTACAAACTCCACGTCGTTGAGGGCAAGATGAAAGAGCTCTGTTTTTCTTATTCTTGGTTATGCTCTTTCTGCCTTTTCTAACTAATTGATTAATTGTTGGCACTATTTTCCTCCATTTTATTTTTAAAAATCAAGTATATCTTCCACAGTTTCTTTTTCTTCAGAATGAGCAAATTCCTTGATTACATCATTAATGGTTTTACCCTCTTCAACAGCTTCTTTTACTTTCGCATTATAATATTTGGTACCTGTACCAACCGGAATGCGATGACCAATGATGATACTTTCTTTTAGTCCTTCTAAATCATCAATTTTGCCGGCAATCGAGGCTTGTGTAAGAACCTTGGTAGTTTCTTGGAAAGCTGCAGCCGATAGCCAACTGTCGGTCATTAACGAAGCTTTGGTAATACCCAAAAGCAATTGCTCAAAGGTAGCTCCTTCGCCACCCTCTTCCTCGATTCTGCGATTTTCTTTCATAACTTGATTTCTATTTACTATTTCACCTTCTAGGAACATAGTGTGTCCCGGATTTAATATTTTTACTTTCTTGAACATTTGACGAATGATAACGGCAATGTGTTTATCATCAATTTTAACACCCTGTTTTCTATATACTTCTTGGATCTCATTCAAAATAAGCATTTGTGCCGCATTGATCCCTTTGGCTTTCAGAATGTCATGAGGATCAAGAGGCCCTCCGGAAAGAGCATCACCACTTTCCACAACATCACCCTGATGAACAATTATTCTCTTCCCAGGTGGAATGGTATATTTTTTCTCAGTACCATCTTCCGCTGTTACATAAATAACACGGCCAGATTTTGTAAGATCTCCAATTGTGACCTTCCCTGCTATCTCGGAAATAATAGCTTTTTCTTTGGGACGTCTTGCTTCAAAAAGATCTTGTACACGTGGTAATCCACCAGTGATATCTCTCTGTTTCACAGTAAATCGAGATGATTTACCCAGAACATCACCAGGATACACATATGTTCCATCTACAACTTCAACCTTAAGTCCGGTGGGTATAAGAACAATCTCTTCTTTACCATTGTCTTTTATAATCTTGAATTGAGGTTGTATTTTGCGATCTTTTGATTCGATTATGGTAATTCCCTTAGAACCTGTAATCTCATTAAACTCTTCTTCATAAGTTAGGTCTTTTATAAAGTTTTCATATTTTAGCTCCCCTTTTGCTGTAGCCACAAGTGGATTATTGTAATGATCCCAACTGAAGAGTTTAGTATTTTTGACAACTTTTTGTCCATCTTCTACATAAATAGTTGCCGCATATTCTACTTTATAATTTTCCAATACAGTGCCTTCTTCTTCATCAACAATTTGTATTCTTCCAAGATAACTAATAGAAACCAGCTGGTCTGATCTATCTCGGACAGTATTCATGCGCACGAACTTCACTATACCATCGACACCAGCTGTAACTTCGGCCAAATCTACTTCTGTACTGGTAGAACCTCCAATATGGAATGTTCTAAGTGTAAGCTGTGTCCCTGGTTCCCCAATGCTTTGAGCAGCTACTACTCCCACAGGTTCACCTATGGTAACAGGTTTATGGTTCCCCAAATTTTGGCCATAACATTTGGCGCATATACCTCTTTCCGATTCACATGTGAGCGGAGAACGAACTCTAACGCTATTTATTCCATGATCTTGAATAGTGTGTGCCATCTCTTCAGTAATTTCCGTACCTTGGATTACAATTATCTTATCCGTAACCGGATCGATCACATCTTCAGCTGCAGTTCTACCTGTAATACGTTCGAAAAGAGGTTCCACAACTTCCAATCCTTCTTTTAAAGCTGATATTCTCACTCCTTCTATAGTTCCACAATCTTCCTCATTAACAACAGCATTTTGTCCAACATCAACTAAACGTCTAGTAAGATATCCGGCATCAGCAGTTTTCAAAGCTGTATCTGCCAGACCTTTACGAGCACCATGAGTAGAGATAAAGTATTCCAATACTGTAAGGCCTTCTTTAAAATTAGATTTAATAGGAGTTTCTATTAGCTGCGCTGCACTATCTGAAGTACCTTTTGAAGGCTTATCCATTAATCCCCGCAAAGCACCTAACTGCTTGATCTGGTCTTTACCGCCACGAGCACCAGAAATATACATCATATTTATTGGATTAAAACCTCCTTGGTCTTGGTCAAGCTGTTCCATGAGCACATCTGTTACATTCTCGGTAGCTATTTTCCATTTATCAATAATTCTATTACTACGCTCCGTTTCCGTAATTTCTCCATTCAAATAGCTTTGAATAACGCTTTCAACTTCACGATTTGTTTTGGAAATAATTTTCTTCTTTTCCTTGGGAATTATAACATCGCTTGAGCTAAAAGTTACACCTGCTTTGGTTGCATATTTAAAGCCGAGCTCTTTCATATTATCCAAAAATATGGCAGTCCTTCTTTGTCCTACAGCATAGTAACATTCCATAGCCAATTCGTTAAGTTTCCCTTTAGTAAACGTGTCATTTTTGAATGGAATTTCTTTTGGTAAGATCTGATTAAAAATTACTCTTCCTACTGTAGTAGTAATCAGTTCATCTCCAATAAGCACTTTAACCCAACTATGAAGATCTAACTTGCCTTTTTCGTTTTCTTTTTCCAAGTTTTTAAAACCATGGCCAAATTTTCCTTCATTCCTGAATTCATTGTATTCATAAGCATATATAACTTCTTCTGGAGAACCATAGTAGAAAAGGTCTTCATCTGCTGGAGGCTCAGTATTTTTTAAAACTGTAAGATAATAATTCCCCAATACAATATCCTGGTTTGTAGCCATTGCCAATTTGCCACTAGCTGGTAATATAAGATTTCTGGAAGAAAGCATCAATACCCGTGCTTCCATTTGAGCTTCATGAGAGAGAGGTACATGCACTGCCATTTGGTCACCATCGAAGTCAGCGTTGTAAGGGATACAAACTAAAGGATGCAATTCAATAGCCTTGCCTTCAGTGAGAACCGGCATAAATGCTTGAATACCATGTTTATGAAGAGTGGGCGCACGGTTCAGCAGTACTGGGTAATCTTGAATAATCTCTTCTAGTATTTTCCAAATCTGGGGTTTCTGTTTTTCTATTAGTCTCTTAGCTGTTTTTGTTTTTTCGGCTTCGCCTAGTTTTTCCAACCGCTCTATAATAAACGGCTTAAAGAGCTCTATTGCCATCTCTTTGGGAATACCACATTGATGTAATTTAAGATGTGGACCTACTGTTATAACAGAACGTCCCGAATAATCAACACGTTTACCGAGCAGGTTTTGTCGGAATCTCCCGCCTTTACCTTTCAATTGATCGGCCAGAGATTTGAGCGGGCGATTACCACGACCCTTTACTGGTCTTGATTTTCTTGAATTATCCAGAAGCGCATCAACAGCTTCTTGTAGCATTCTTTTTTCATTTCTTAATATTACTTCTGGTGCATTGATTTCCAATAGACCGCGCAACCGGTTATTTCTAGTAATAACTCTTCTATAGAGCTCGTTGAAATCTGCTGTAGCGAATCGGCCGCCATCTAACGGCACTAAAGGCCGTAACGTGGGTGGCAAAACCGGCAGAACTTCCAGTATCATCCATTCAGGATGATTACCAGATTTACGGAAAGCATCCACTATTTTAAGTCGTTTAATCGCTTTCTGCTTTTTCTGCATAGAGGTTTCCATCTTGATAATAGTTCGCAGATTCATTGCTTCATCTTCCAAATTCATTTCTTCCAGAAGATATTTAACCGCTTCTGCTCCCATCACAGCATTGAAATTCTCACCTACTCTGTCTCTTATTTCGTAATATTCGTCTACATCGATAAGATCATTTTTCTCGTAATCGCTGTCACCCGGATCCAAAATAATATAGGATTCGTAATAAAGTACTCTTTCCAGCTTCCTTACAGAAATTCCCAGAAGAGTTCCCATTACACTTGGCAAACTTTTGAAAAACCAAAGATGAGCTATAGGAACCGCTAGCTCAATATGTCCCATTCTGGATCTTCTAACTCGAGAGGAAGTGATCTCTACACCGCAACGATCGCAAACTGTGTCTTCAAATCTTTTCTTTTTATATTTACCGCAAGCACATTCATAGTCCTTTTCAGGGCCGAATATACGTTCGCAGAAAAGTCCACCTTTTTCTGGTTTCAGAGTACGATAATTTAACGTATCTGGTTTTACCACTTCGCCATGCGACCATTCTCGGATAGAATCAGGCGAGGCTATTCGAATTCGTACTTTATCGTAATCTTCTACTTTTTTATCGTGTTTTACTTTTCTTATCACTTAATAAACCTCCGTTAAGCATCCTTGTCGGTAAGGAATTCTATATCGAAACATAGTGATTTCAATTCACTTACCAGCACATTGAAAGATTCCGGTACACCCGGTTTAGGCGGATTTTGTCCGCTGGTTATGGCCTTGAAAGCATTTGTACGGCCATCTACATCATCAGATTTGATAGTCAGCATCTCTTCCAGCAATCTGGAAGCACCATAGGCTTCCAATGCCCATACTTCCATCTCACCTAAACGTTGGCCTCCATGCTGAGCTTTTCCACCTAGTGGTTGCTGTGTAATAAGAGAATAAGGCCCGGTTGAACGGGCATGCATCTTATCGGCAACCAGATGGTTCAATTTTAACATATACATGTAGCCCACCGTAACTCTTTCTTTGAAAGGCTCGCCTGATTTACCATCGTAGAGTACTTGTTTACCATCCAGGGGAATCTTAGCTTTTTTCATCTCGCTGCCAATGTCTTTCAAGGTAGCACCGTCGAACACAGGAGTTTCTACAGAAAATCCCAGAATAGTTGCAGCCATTCCCAGGTGAGTTTCCATGATCTGTCCGATATTCATACGAGATGGAACACCCAGAGGATTCAATACAATATCTATTGGCGTTCCGTCTTCCATAAACGGCATATCAGCCATAGGACTTATAATCGAGATAACACCTTTATTACCATGGCGTCCAGCCATTTTATCTCCTACCTGGATCTTACGTTTTTTAGCGATATAAACCTTTACCATCTTGCGAACACCGTAGGGTAATTCATCACCATGCTTTTGGCGTTCAGATTCTTTCTTATATATATTATCACTTTCTTCTTTGGCGTTTTTAACTTTTAGAATAATGTTGTTATAGATTTTTTTGTTTATTTCGGAATCTTCTACCAGATCATAATCCAAGTTCAAACGTTTGAAATTTATCTTTTTGATATCTGTTTTTGTGATTTTTTTACCAGAATTTATGTAGAACATATTTGTTTTACTATCCACAATGTTTTTTGCTTTTTGCTCTACTAATTGTTCAGAAAGTTGATTTTCCAGAAATTCATTAATTCGTTTCTGTCGTTCACTACGTTCATGTTTTAGTCTGTCGATAATTTCTTTACGTCTTTCTTCTTCTCCGAATTCATCGAATTCTTCTAATCTGGAAAACACCTTAACATCTATAACCACACCTTCCATACCTGGTTTTGCTTTCAGTGAACTGTTAGTAAAATCACCAGCACGATCTCCGAAAAGAGCTCGCATCAAATTTTCTTCGGGTGAAGGATCGATATCAACATTTTTGGGAGTTATTTTTCCAACAATAATATCACCAGCTTTAACAACTGAGCCAACCCGAATAATACCTGTTTTATCAAGATTTCGTAGCGATTTTGTGGGAACATTTGGAATATCGTAGGCAAGTTCTTCTTTGCCATTTTTCATATTCCTAACCAATACTTCGTGTTCTTCAATATAAACTGAGGTCAGCATATCTTCTTGTGCTACTCTTTCACTTAAGATAATAGCATCTTCATAATTATAACCATACCAGGGCATAAAAGCAACTAGCATATTCTTACCGAGTGCCAAGCGCTCTTCAGTTATGGCAGGACCATCAGATATCATCTCCCCTTGTTTTACTTCTTGCCCAACTTTCACAGTGGGTCGCTGATTTACACATGTATCTTGGTTAGAACGAGAGAATTTCTTCAGATAAACTCTATTTTTTGTACCCAAATCTAAAATGCTGTCATCAGGATTTTTTCTTTCTATATCAACATATTCGCTGGTTACATTGGTTACTACACCGTCATAAGGAGCTACTGCTGTTGCCCCGCTATCGGCTGCCACAATCTTTTCCATACCGGTTCCAACTACCGGCACATCTGGCTGTAGAAGTGGTACTGCTTGACGTTGCATATTTGAACCCATCAAGGCACGGTTAGCATCATCATGCTCCAAAAAAGGTATAAGAGCAGCTGATACAGATACGATCTGCTGCGGTGAAACATCCATATAATGAACATCCTCTGGTTTAGCTTGAATATATTCTCCACGACTGCGAGCAAAAACCAGTTTATCTTTTATTGTCATGTCATCGTCATATCTTATATTAGCCTGTGCGATAACATAATTATCTTCAGTATAGGCATCTAGATAATCAACTTTCCCAGTAATCTTGCCATTTTCAACCCTTATATATGGTGTTTCTAAAAACCCAAATCTATTAATATAGGCATACATTGCAGGAGAAGACTGCAAGCCGATATTTGGGCCTTCAGGTGTTTCGATAGGACATATTCTGCCGTAATGTGAATAATGAACGTCGCGAACCTCAAAACCGGCACGCTCCCTGGTTAGTCCTCCAGGACCAAGTGCAGAAAGTTTTCTTTTATGAGTTATTCCGGTAAGCGGATTGGTTTGTTCCATAAACTGGGAAAGCTGCCCAGTTAAGAAGAAGGATTGTACAACAGCAATTAAAGCATTGCTATTTATAAGATCGTGTATTGTTACCTCTTCCGGATTGGCTATCGTCATTCTTTCCACAGCTGTTCTAGCTACGCGAGAAAGTCCAATATTGTACTGTTCAGCCAAGAGCTCACCTACTGTTCTCACACGGCGGTTCGCCAAATGGTCAATATCATCAACCTTATCATTATCATTATGAACTTTTATAAGAGTTTCAACAATTGCAACTAGATCTTCTTTCGTAAGAATTTGAATAGATTTATCAATATCCAAACCCAAACGAGCATTGATTTTGTATCTGCCAACTTCTCCCAAGTTATAACGCCTTTCATTAAAGAACATCCTTTCGAAAAGAGCTTGAGCTGCTTCGTAAGTTGGTTCTTCACCTGGCCTTATCAGGTTATAAATCTTCTTAACAGCCTCTTCTTGGTTGGTAGTTTGATCTTTTTCAATTGTATTTTCTAAAATCTTACGTGTTAACTCGTATTTTTCATCAATAACAGTAATTTTTTTTAAACCTTCATCTTCAAGGTCTACTATCATTTCTTCTGTAATTTCATTTCCTGCTTCATAAATCACTTCTCCAGTTTCTTGGTTAAGAATATCCTGGAATAAAAATCTACCTTCAGATTCTTTTAAAGCGATTTCTTCTTTTTCATAAAAGTGCTCACGCAGGTCCTGGTTAGTAGAAAGTCCCACAGCTCTTAACATAACGGTAACTGGTAATTTTCTTCTTTTATCGATAAGAATAAACATGGTATCTTTAATATCCATGTTGAATTCCAACCAAGAACCATTGTAGGGTACTACTTTAGCAGAATAAAGCATCTTTCCGCTGGCATGTCTATTTTCGGAAAAGAACACGCCGGGTGATTTGTGTAATTGGCTTATGATAACTCTCTCAGCTCCATTTATTATGAAGGTGCCGGCATCAGTGATAAGAGGAATTTCTCCCAAGAAAACTTCTTGTTCTATTGTATTTCTAACTTTTTTTTCGCCAGTTTCCTTTAGTACTTCCTCATCAAATACGGTTAGCTGCATTTTCGCTTTTACAGGTGCTTGGTAGGAAAGATTACGTTCTATACATTCTTCAGTGTTGTATTTTTCCTTTAAAACTTTGTATTCAATAAATTCCAGGTGATACAAACCTTTTTGGTCTTCTAAAGGAAAAATTGAATTCAATACAGCCTGCAGGCCGCGATTTTCTCTTTTCTTAGGATGTATATCTTTTTGCAGAAAGCCATCATAAGAATCTATCTGCATTGCCAGCAAATTAGGAACTTCTACCTGAGGAAAGCCCGCTAACTCTGCTTTTCTTTTTATTCGTGAATAATTTTTAAACTTTTTCAAAAGTTCCAACTCCTTTTGTATTAAAAGTGTTGTTTGGTAACTAATCAAACGTCATTTTTTGACCCATAGATAATGCATGAAACGGAAGTGGCCTAGAAGGCTCACTTCCGTAAATCTTTTTTTTTATTTAATTTCTGCAGAAGCACCAGCTTCTTCTAATTGAGCTTTAACTTTTTCAGCTTCATCTTTTGGTACTGCTTCTACAACTGGTTTAGGAGCATTATCAACTAATTCTTTAGCTTCTTTAAGTCCTAATTTTGTAATTGTACGAACTACTTTGATAGTTTGGATCTTTTTGGCACCGGCAGAAGTAAGCACTACGTCAAATTCTGTTTTTTCTTCAGCTTCTTCTCCAGCACCTGCTGCAGGTGCAGCTGCAGCAGCAACAGGAGCAGCAGCTGTTACGCCAAATAATTCTTCAAGTTCTTCAACCAATTCAGAAAGCTCGATAACACTCATTTCTTTTATGATATCGATAACTTGTTGTTTTTTATCAGCCATTTTATCCTCCATCAGATTATAATTTAATTTTCTTCGGCTTTTTTCTTTGCTATTGCATCAATAGTATAAACACATTTTCTTAAGATGCCCTGTAATGATCCAATAAAGCCTACTATAGGCGCATTGAAACCTTGGAGCACTTTTGCAATTAGTTCATCTTTACGGGGGAGTTCAGAAAGTTTATGTAATTTCTCTACTCCCATTAATTCACCGTCGATTAAACCAATTTTGAACTTGGGATAATCTTTTTCCTTAGTAATTTCCTTTTTGAATTTTACCAATTCTCTCGCTGGTGCAACCTCATCTTCTACAGCTGCCGCCACTGCTGTAGGCCCCTTAAGCATATCATCCAATTTGGTGATTCCCAATTCGTTTAAGGCAATTTTTATAAAGGTATTTTTGGAAACAAAATAATTCACACCCGCCTCGCGCATACGATTACGCAGTTCGTCAACCTCTTCTATGTTGACCCCCTTATAATCGATCAGCACAATAGATTTGGCATCTTTAACTCTTTCAAGTATTGATTCTACTTCTTTTTTCTTATATGGTTGAATCATAAATGCCTCCTATTTCCTTGCCAACAAGCGAACACTTGGGATATGTAACTTAATGCTAGGTCCCATTGTTGTAGTTAGGGAAATTGTTTTTATAAAAATACCCTTAAGGGCAGCCGGTCTTTCTCGCAGTATTGCAGATATAATTGCGAGAATATTTTCACGAAGTTGCTCTTCTGTAAAGCTGAACTTTCCGGCAATGATGTGTAAATTGGAAAATTTATCTAATCGATAATCTACTTTTCCGCCTTTAGCATCGGAAACTGCTTTTTCAACATCCATTGTAACAGTTCCGACCTTGGGATTTGGCATAAGCCCTCTCGGGCCCAATACTCTACCTAGACGTCCAATTTTACTCATCAAATTCGGAGTTGCAATAACTACATCAAAGTCTAGCCAGCCATCATTAATTTTTTCGATGTACTCATCGACTCCAACATAATCTGCGCCAGCTTTTTTGGCCTCTTCAGCCTTATCTCCTTCCGCGAACACTAAAACCCTTTCGGTTCGTCCGCTTCCATGAGGTAAAACCAACGAGTTTCGGATTTGTTGATCAGCTTTACGAGGGTCGACTCCAAGATTCATATGAATTTCCACAGTTTCATCAAATTTCGCTTTGGGAAACTGCTTAAGAAGGCTTATCGCCTCATCAAGTTCATATCTTTTCTCTTTGTCGATCATCGTACGAGCTTTTCTGTACCTCTTACTACTCATTTACACTCCTTTATCGATAATCTCCTGCACAATTGCAGTATAGAGAAATCATTAAAACAAAAAAATTAGTCTTCTACTACAACTCCCATATTACGAGCTGTTCCTTCGATCATTTTCATTGCGCCTTTAATATCATAGGCATTCAGGTCTTTCATCTTAATTTCGGCTATCTTTTTAATCGAAGCGCGGGAAATTGTTCCAACTTTTTCACGATTTGGTTCCCCTGAACCTTTCGCCAACCCTGCTTCTTTTTTTATAAGCACAGCTGCTGGAGGAGTTTTAATTTCAAATGTATAAGATTTATTTTTCTTAACATAAATCACCACAGGAAAGATCATACCGGCTTCTTCTTTTGTTTTATCGTTGAAGTTTTTACAAAACTCACCAATATTTATACCTGCTTGCCCTAAAGCCGGGCCTACAGGCGGTGCCGGTGTTGCCTGTCCCGCTGGTAACTGTAATTTTACTACTTGTACTACATCTTTTGGTTTTGCCATTATATACCTCGTTACATTATTTCTACTTGATCTGCTCGTACTTCTACTGGAGTTACACGTCCAAAAACGGTCACCTTTACCGTCAATTTTTTCTTATCTTCACTGATTTTTTCAATAACTCCTTCGAAATCGTTAAATGGTCCCCCTGTGATTTTTACCATATCGCCGGGGATTAAGTTTATTACTTTTTCGGAATTTTTATCTCTATCAGCTATTCCTAGAAGACGATTTACCTCTGCTTTATCCAAAGGTTGGGGTTTTTTTCCCATTCCTAAGAAATTGGTTACCCCTGGAACATTTCTTACCAAAGTATAAACTTGGGGAGTCAACTCTGCTTCTATAATAACATAGCTATTGAATATTTTTTTCTCACGCTCAATCTTTTTGCCGTCTCGGATATGAAATGTTTTTTGGGTAGGAATAAGAATCTGGCCTACTTTGTCTTGCAAACCAGCATCTTCGGTTAATTTTTCAATAGCTTCTTTCACTTTAAATTCATGAGAAGCATAAGTATGAACCACGTACCATTTTTTTGCCATATATTACCTTTACAGAATAGCACCTACAAGTATGCCAAAGCCGAAATCGACCAAGGACAGAAAAACTCCCATTATAATAGACATAATTATTACTACCGTGGTTCCTTCTTTCAGGTCTTCTTTGGAAGGCCAGCTAACATACTTCATTTCCTGTTTTACTTCTTTAAAAAACTTAAAAATTTTTTTAAACATTTTTTTACCTAACTTAAATAGATATATGGCAGGTCAGGCAGGACTTGAACCCGCAACCCCCGGTTTTGGAGACCGGTGCTCTACCAATTGAGCTACTAACCTACACATCAAATCTTATCTTGTTTGCTTGTGAATGGTGTGTTTTTTACATTTAGGGCAAAACTTTTTATAAGCTACCCTTTTAGGATGCAATCTACGATTCTTCGTAGTTGTATAATTCCTGTTTTTACATTCTTCACAAGCCAGTACGATTATTTCTCTCATACTATTACCTATTCAATAATATCGCTAACGACACCAGCACCGATGGTTCTTCCACCTTCGCGGATAGCGTAACGAAGTCCTTTTTCCATAGCAATAGGTGTTATCAACTCAGCTGTTATGGTCACATTA
>JAXHUB010000008.1:0-3822 GCA_034189845.1 Candidatus Cloacimonadota bacterium
TTCCCATCTCACCCAAGAGCCCAACCTGCCCGATGATAAACTTCTTTATGACTTTGTTGTTGAATCTCGCCCCGATTATTTGGAACTGGAAGCTAAATTGAGAAAAGCAGAAGCGGAATTGAGTAAAGAAGATTCTCCAACAAATATGCAACGCTTGGCAAACTTGCAGCATAAATTTGAACATATCGGTGGTTATAACTACAAAACCAAAATCAAATTGATACTTACAAATCTAAAATTCCCTATGGAAGTTTGGAAACAGACCATTTCCAAATTTAGTGGTGGCGAAAAAACCAGAATACAGCTTGCTAGAATATTGCTGGAACCATTTAATCTGTTGCTTTTAGACGAACCAACAAACCATTTAGACCTCTCTATGATATTCTGGCTGGAAAACTATCTGAAAAAACTTACAGAGCCCTACATTATCATTTCACACGACCGTTATTTTCTAGATAAAACTATATCCAAAATATTTGAATTAGAAAACTGCCGACTTACACAGTACAACTGTAACTTTAGTAACTATAAAATAGCTAAGCAAAGTAAGTTGGAATTGCAAAGAAAAGAATACGAACGCCAGCAAAAATTCATAAAAAAAACTGAAGACTTTATCCAAAAAAACATGGCAGGGCAAAAGATAAATCAGGCAAAATCTCGACAAAAAATGTTGGATAAGATGCAAATCATTGAGAAACCGCATACAGAAAAAAAAGTTAAATTGAATATACAGGCTAAGTAACGAAGTGGCAACGATGTGTGCATTATCGAGAATGCTACATTTGGTTTTGAAGATAAGATTTTGGCCAAAAATGTTAATTTAAAACTTTTTTACAGAGATAAAGTAGCAATAGTAGGTCCAAATGGTTGTGGGAAAACAACACTTCTAAGAATTATGAATAAGGAATTGACACCTTTAGCTGGCAGTGTTAAGATGGGAGCTAGTTTAAATATTGGTTTCTATGACCAACTTCATCTGCGATTGAATGACAAGCTTACAGTAAAAGAGACTATCTGGCAATCGGTGCCAACAGCAGAAAAAGGTTATGTACTAGGATATTTGGCAAAATTCGGGTTTACTAAAGACAATGTGGAAAAAGAGATAAGCATTCTTAGCGGTGGGGAAAAAGCACGTTTGTATTTGGCTAAACTAATTCATGAAAAACCAAATTTCCTCATTTTAGATGAACCCACCAATCACCTCGATCTGGATATGATAGACAGCCTAGAAAAAGCTCTTTCCAACTATAATGGAACCATTGTATTTGTTTCGCATGACCGTTATTTCATAAAAAAAATGGCTGATAAAAAATGGAGCTTCCAAAATAATAATATAGTTGAAACAACTGCGTCTTTAGAAGAAATATTTGCTCAACAAGCCAAAAATGGATTTCCCAGGAAAAAATCTTTCCAACAACCTAAAAAAGCAGCCAAGAAAAAGACAAACCCTATAATTTTGAAACAAAAAATCCAGATAATCGATTCCAAAAATTCCGATTTGGAAAAGTTAGAAGTGCAGTTAAATTCTCTACATGAAGAATTTAATAATAACGAAATTTACAGTAATCCATTGGAATTGAAGAAAGTGAACAAAAAAGTAAAAAAATTGGAAAGAAATATTTCCGATTTAAAAGAAGAGATTGATAGATTGGAAGAAGAATATTTGGAACTTTTACAAAATGAATAATATTTACGATATATTACAAGCACGACTTGGTGAAGATAAATTACGGAAGCGTCTTATGCGCCAAGTAAACCATTCTAATGACATCATTGCTTATCGGCATATCAACATTGAAAATTTTTCCGTTGTTTTTCAACTAAGCCGGTATTTTTTAAAGATATTGAATTTGTTTGATAAAGGTTTTAATAATACACTTAATTTACACATAGAACACAATAATATAAAGTTAGCAAACCTACCCAAAAGCTTTAACGGTTATAAAATATTACATTTAAGTGATTTACACATCGATGGCAATCCGCTTCTTATGCATAGAATATCCAAACAATTGCAGAATATCGACTATGATCTTTGCATTATCACTGGTGATTTTCGCTATAGAACATCAGGCAACTTACAACCAGTTATTGACAGTATGCAAGAACTTGTTCCTTACCTAAACAAAGGCAAAGACGGCATCTTAGCAGTACTAGGCAACCATGATTTTGTAGAGATGGTACCTTTGTTGGAAGAATTGGGAATCAATTTTTTAATAAATGAGCATAAAATTATCTACCAGGATAGTGAACCTCTCTGTTTTATCGGGTTAGATGATGAGCATTTTTACCGCAATGCGGATATAGAGTCTGCATTACCTTCCGAAGCTGAGAATGTATGTAAAATTTTACTTATTCACTCCCCAGAGTATATCGCAAAAGCTTTAAGAAAAAACATCGATTTATATCTTTGCGGTCATACACATGGAGGTCAAATTTGTTTACCAAGTGGAAAACCTTTGCTTATAAATTCTCGCTCTTTTAAAAACTTTTACCGAAGTCATTGGAAAATAAAAAATATGCAAGGATATACTTCTCGTGGTTGCGGTTGCTCCGGTATAAATATTAGATTCAACTGTCCTCCAGAAATAACAGTTCATCATCTTATTTCAAATAATTCTATTGACTAATTTCAGCTTTGTTTCAACCTTTTGCAGAGGTGAAAAAAAATATATGAAAATTTTTGTTATGGCTCTAATCTTATTTTTAACCTTTTCCTTTGCTTCTGCTGAAATAACTTATGGTATTTTTCCCAGTCTTATATATTTGGAAAATGGTTTTTTCGTTGGTTCTCAGGCACGTATTAGTACTGTTAATTCTGAGCTAGATATTTTTTTGGGACCTCGAGCTGCATGGATTATAGATAATAACCTCATGATCGGAGGCAGTTATAATTGGAATATAGATCATCCTGAAATTGCCAAAACTGCTGCAGATTCAACTTTTTTCAGCAAATCACATTATGGTGGTTTAGAAGTAGAATACAACTTCTTACCTTTTCAACCTGTACACTTTTCCATTTATAACTTGATTGGTTTTGGAAAACTAGATTTGCTGCTGAATGATAAAAAATATCATGAAGAAGAAAATTATTTTATTTACGAGCCGGGGTTGTTTCTCAAAATAAATCTTACGGATATTTTTCATATCGGTACAGGAATAACATACAGATACATAAGTGAATTAAAAAACGATTTAATATCTAACACCTCTTTAGGTGGTTTCACTGGTAGTTTAGTATTCAAATTCGGCAAGTTTTAAGAGAAAATGCTTCCATTAAAATATTTTATTTGTTTTCCTGAATTAAAATCATTTTAGGGGTTTTATTATGATGAAAGAAAATTTTGTAGAATTAGTGGAAAAAAGTATTAAAGAAAACTGGGTGATAGACGCTCTTTCGAATTTTGAAAAAGAGCCGTTAAAATACGGCGAGGTAGCAGCTAAAATAGCTTGGTTTCATAATTTCTTTGTTAAAAGCAATATCAAAAAGGGAGATAAGGTTGCTTTAATAGGAAAAAACTCGGTAAACTGGGCTGTAACATATTTAGCAACAATAACCTATGGAGCAGTTATTGTGCCCATTCTACCCGATTTTAACGCTGATGATGTTCACCATATAGTGAACCACTCTGATTCTAAACTTTTTTTTTGTTCGGAATCGATATACGAAAAATTGGATGGCAGCATAATGAGAAACTTGGATGCAGTTTTCAACTTGGAAGATTTAAAACTACTTTTCAATAGAAAAAAGGGAATTAAGCATATTTTAGAAAAGTCACATGACCGCAGTTTAAAAGTTTTTGCAGAATCATTTAGTCTGCC
>JAXHUB010000080.1:0-14335 GCA_034189845.1 Candidatus Cloacimonadota bacterium
AAGCAAACGTCTGAGGGAGATTATTATGCAGCAGGATACCGTGATTATCTCTACCCATCATATTTAGAAATTATGGAAGTTGTTAAACTAACTGCTCAGGGTGATACATTGTGGACAAAAACTTATCAGGATAGTGTAATTTATAAAAATGCTTATGATATAGCTTTAACAGAAAAGGATAAACCTCTTATTGTTGGACACACATGGAATTCAGAATTAAATTGGATAGGATTTACTCTCGGCTTAAGCTATGAAGGTGAAATAGAGTGGAAACATTTTGTCGAAGAACAATATCAATGTTTTTATTATAATTCAATTTTATCGGATCCAGTAAGTAATCAGTTTTTAACGACAGGTATTTGTAATAATGAAAATCAAGATTACGGTATAATTATTGAAAATATTACAAATAATGGAATAGTAATTGATAATTACTTTATAGAATCAGAATATACATTTTATCAATATTTACCATCAATTGTGTCTGATTTTAATAACTATATAGTTATGGCAGCAATAATAAATAATAACACTGAAATATGCCAGTTTGATTTAAATAATACATTAATGTGGGATCGAGAAGTACAAGGCAGTTTATGCGATGGTCCCGAAGTGTTGCAGAAAGTTGAGAATAGCTACTTTGCTTGTATAAGCATTAAAAATCAAGATACTCTTGTAATAACCAAAATGGATGAAAATGGAAATTCTACTGATGTCAATGATGATGTAATTGTTATCCAAGTACCGAATTTGAAAGCTTATCCTAATCCGTTTAATCCCATTATAAATTTTGAAATTAAAACTGAAATAGATGATGAATTTCAAATCGAGATTTATAATATTAGAGGCCAGAAAATCGATGAAGTAACATTTAATAATCTGCAAAAAGTAGTTAGCTGGAATGCAAATGAATTTGCATCTGGTGTTTACTTATGCAAGCTCGTAAATAAAGATGAATTATTAGATTTTGAAAAAATACTTTTATTAAAATAAATGTTTGTGATATTTTTTTTGTTAAATTAAGGAGGAAAAATGAAAAAACTAATTGTGTTATTGATGATGTTGATTGTATCATCCCAATGTTTTACTTTATACCACAAAATATCAGAATTACCTTTAAATTATTTCACATCCTGGATTGAAATTGAAAATAATGTGGCAATCATAGGAACTGATGAACCAACATATCCTAATTCAAATCCTGTTTTTATAATAAATATATCAAATCCAGAAGCTCCTATTATTCTTGAAGAATTTCATAGTTTTGATCAAGTTCATAACATCGCTGCTAAAGATTCTGTGGCCTATATCAGTGATAACAATGGAATAAAAATTATTAATTATAGCACTTTAAACGATATTACGATCAATAATTACATTTCTGATAATCGAGTAAATTTTGTAGATATAGAGCAGAATATTGCTGTATTTGCATTTGATGAGGGATTTTCAGTATGTGATGTTTCAAATGCAATAGTGCCAACTGAAATTTGTTATTATCCAACAGCTTATTCAATTATTAGAGCAAAGATCTTAGGTGATAACTTATATCTATTAGTCGAAGATGGTTTCAAAATATTTGATATTTCTCAGCCAATCAATCCTGTGTTTGTTGGAGAATATTGTGATGATTTTTTTGAGCTTTCATCATTTGCGATTGATGAAAACAATTTATATCTTAGTGGTTGGGAAGGGATATTCAAAATTGATATTAGTGACAGTGCTAATCCCATCTACGTTTCGGAAAATTCCAATTTTCTTTTTCCAAAAAACATTTCTGTTCAGGATAATATTCTCACTTATTGTGATTTCTATTACCGCTATGTTTCCTTTAATATTGAAGATCTTAACTCTCCAAACCTGCTGAATAGTTATGCTACCCCGCGAAAATTACAACATTATGCAATTCAAGATAGCATCCTGTATCTTCTAGATTGGAGTTATGGATTACAGATTGTTCAAATGGACGACTCAAGCAACTCATTTGAAATATATCGTTACTGGAAAGAATTTGAATATGTAGAAGGTTTAGCTTTCGATGATAATTATATGTATTTTGCAGATATGTTTGCTGGTTTGACAATTTATAAGCGAGATAATCCTTATGAACCAGTTTATCAGACTGGAGATGAAATGTGTACGGACCTTATTAAGGACGATAATATCATCTATTTAACATATCGAACAGGTTCAGAGCTAAATGTAGGTTATAAAATATATGATGTAAGTAATCCATTTTCTCCTATTCTCATAGATAGTTGGGTTAAGGAAAATTATAATACAGAAAAATTAGGTGATTATTTAATTTTTAAAAGCGGAGTTTACAAGATAGAAATATGGAATGTCAATGATCCGGCTAATCCTGTTTATGTTAATTGTTTAAACCATTCCAGCTCTATTATAAATTTCAAAATCAGTAACAATTTACTTATTGCTAACATAAACGATTCTAATAATAACATCAATGGTATTAAAGTTTATGATATTAGTGATCTAAATAACATCATTTCAATTGGATTTGTTGATATTGATTGTGATATTTTTGATTTAAATGTTTTTGATAATTTCATTTATGCAGGTTATTACAATCTAGGGTGGTATGGTTCTGCAAGCGGCTATTTTATCATTGATATTTCAGAGCCATCAATTCCTGAAATTGTGAACGAATTTTATGTAAACTCATTAGACAATGACCGTGGAGTTGGTTTTGGATCGATTTGTTGTAATCTGTCAGGTAATGATTTAGTTATAGCAGATAATCGAAGTAACAGACTTTTAACATATGATGCTACTGATATAACTAATCCCATTTTACTGAATGAATTTAGATGGAATTTGCAAACATCTTCGGTTAGATTTGACGGCAATAAGTTAGTTTTAAATAATTGGGCTAACGGTATTAGCGAATTAAATTGGAATATTTTTTTATCAGTAGAAGATGTTACTGTTTTAAGTGATAAATATTCTTTATCGAACTATCCCAATCCATTCAATCCAACCGCAAACATCAGCTTTTTGCTTCCTGCCGAAGCGGAAATTATGCTAAACATCTACAACATCAAAGGGCAAAAAGTTAAAACCCTATCTAATTCAGTCTATCCGCAAGGTAACCATAATGTTATGTGGAATGGACGAGATGATAATGGCCAACCGGTTGGCTCGGGTGTTTACTTCTACCGCCTGCAGGTAGATGGCAAAACCCAGGCAACACGAAAATGCTTACTAATTAAATAATAAAAACTAGTACCAAAAGCCACTCTACCAGCCAGGGTGGCTTTTTTCTTACAATTTTAAGATTAAATATTTGACAAACCTACCCAGAGAAATTATTTTATTGAACATATGCTCATAACTATTAAGTTAAACGAGGAGATTTAAGATGCCAAACAGAGATGGAACAGGCCCCCCCGGCCATGGTTATGGCCGTCGTCGTAGAAACAATGCAACAAATAGCGGTGGTAGAAATTTTTCTTTTTGGAAGACCGTTGTAGCACCTTTAGTAGGAGCTATCATAAACGATCTGCGCAAACCAGATGGCATTCCCCGCAAGTTATTCCGTAAACTGGGTAACAAAAAGAAAAATATCGAGCAGCAAGAGCATACCGTAATAGAAAGCAAGGATTACGAAATTTTGGAAGATAAAAAGGAGGAAACCAATGCCAAATAGAGATGGAACTGGTTCACGTGGAGGTGGACAAGGCAGAGGAATGGGCAGAAACTTTAACCAAAGTGGACGAGGACGCAACAACGGCAGCGCTTATGGCCCTGGCGGCAACTGTGTTTGCCCCAAATGTCACACAGCTATTCCCCATCAGCGCGGAACCAAATGTACCGAAATAAAATGCCCCCAGTGTGGCAATACCATGGTACGCGAAGAGATGTTAAAATAACCATAAAGGAGCTAGATGCTACAGCACATCGGCTTAAATATTTCAGATAAATCAGAGATAGAAAATTTCTACAAGAAACTTCTGGGATTCCAAGTAGTGCGTGAATTCCAAATAGATAGCCAACTTAGCCAAAAAATATTCGGTTTGGAAAAAGACGCATCTGTTTTCCTAATGCAAAAAGATGACCTGAAGTTAGAATTATTTGTAAACGGTGCTAACAAACAGCCACATTTTGGCCATATTTGTTTGGAAATTCCTTCGCGTGAGAAAATTTGTCTATCAGCTCAGCAAAAGGGCTACCTGGTTATTCGCAAACAGCGCCCGCATTCCGATCTGGTATTTTTGCAAGACGGCTACGGCAACCTGTTCGAATTAAAGGAGAAATTATGATATTCGCTTTTGCCACCGATGATGGCAATAACTTTATTTCTCGCCATTTTGGGGATGCCAAATTTTACCAGATCTACAAGATCACTAAAAATAGTTACAGTAAGATGGACAGCCTGCAAAACACAACAGGAGAGGAAGAACAGCACGCTGATCCTAAAAAAGCTAGCGGCATTGCAAACCTGCTTCAAAGCAAGGATGTAACCTGTACTGTGGCCAGGGTTTTTGGACCGAATATAAAAAGAATAAACAAAAAATTCGTTCGTATACTAGCTAGTGGCACAGATATGCTTGATCAAATCACCCTAATTCAGCAAAATTTTGCCCAAATAGAATCTGCCTGGCAGCAAGGAATAGGCCGCAATCACCTGAAACTATAAAAAATATGTGTAAATTAGCACAACTTTCTTACAAAATAGTTTAATCAATCACTAAATTAATTTATTTATCCCCAAAAAGTTGACAAAGGCATGGACTTTAGAATGTTAAATTTTAGATATCTGTTGAAGTACCCGCAAATGCTTTCCTACTTTGATGTTCTATGAATAATTGGCATAACTACAGATATCATAATTCAAAAAATAAGCAAAACGATAAGGAAAAAACAATGCCTAGTATAAAAATAATTGGTGGTGGCCTGGCCGGTAGCGAAGCTGCTCTACAACTGGCAGATTTAGGTTGGAAGGTAACGCTGTACGAGATGCGTCCCTACCAGAACACCGAAGCACACCACAGCAGCAAATTGGCTGAAGTAGTTTGTAGCAATTCTTTCAAATCTAAGTTACAAACCACAGCTAGTGGACTTTTGAAAGCAGAGTTGCAGATAATGGGGTGCAAACTGCTACCTATTGCTCAGCAGCACTCGGTACCAGCAGGAAATGCATTGGCAGTAAACAGAAACGACTTTGCTTCTGATGTAACCAAAAAAATAGAAAATCATCCTAATATTCAGCTGGTGCGCCAGGAAGTAACCAAACTAGATGATGAGCTCATCATTTTGGCCAGCGGCCCGCTTACTTCGATGGCGCTTACCGCAGAGTTGCAAAAAATAATTGGCCAGCAGCAGCTCTACTTTTTCGATGCTATTGCCCCTATTGTGGAAACAGAAAGTTTGGATCGCAAGATAATTTTCAATAAAAGCAGGTATCAAGATGATAACTCAGATTATCTGAACTGCCCTTTTTCCAAAGAAGAATACTATGAATTTGTAGAAGCTTTGAATAATGCCGAAAAGCACGAAGCAAAAGAGTTTGAAAATAGATTTTTCCAAAATATTGATTTCAAATTTTATGAGAATTGCACGCCCATCGAAGAGCTGGCGCAGCGAGGAAAAGATACCCTTAGGTTTGGTGTAATGCGCCCGGTCGGGTTGCAGGATCCGCGCACTGGCAGACGTCCTTATGCAGTTATTCAGTTGCGAGCAGAAAATCAGGCCAAAACAGCTTACAACCTGGTAGGATGCCAAACAATGCTGAAATATGACCAGCAAAAACATGTTCTGCATAAGATTCCGGGTTTACAAAATGCTAAATTCCTGCGTTATGGTTCCATCCATCGCAATACTTTTTTGAAAAGTCCCAGTATCTTATCATCTAATTTAAGTTTAAAAAATAAACCAAATATATTCATAGCTGGCCAATTAAGTGGTTTAGAGGGTTATGTGGAATCTATTTTCAGCGGACTTTTGGTAAGTCGAATATTAGCACAAAATTGGCAGAAAGAACAGCTGCCAACCACCACAGTTACCCGTAATTTATGGGAACATCTACTAAAACCTACCGAAAATTTCCAACCTATGAATGCAAATTTTGGTTTACTGCCTCTTCTGCCCTATTTGGAAAAAAACAAAAAACTAAAAAAGCAAAAAATGGCCGAAAGAGCTTTAGCTGAGTTAAATATAGCTTTAAATTAATCGTAAAAATTGGGACGACGATCGCTGATGATGTGATTATATTCGGTAACATTTTTATCATTTGCTTCATCTATTTCCACTTCAGAGATATAAACTCTTTCTTCATTTTCGCCCAAGCGCTTTAAAATTCTTCCTTTGGTATCGGTAATTTGGCTCATTCCAGTAAAATGCTGCCTTTTCTCACCATTTTTCTCTGTTCCAATTCGGTTACAAGTGGCAGCAAAAACTCGATTTTCTAAACAACGGGTTTTCATAGCTTCTTGACACCAAGGTAATACTAAATTTGCTGGATGCGCCAAAACCTGGGCACCTTTTAACATTAATGTACGGGCAGATTCTGGAAAAATCCAGTCGAAACAAACCATCATTCCCACACGTACTTCTTTTTTTGCAGAAAGAACTTTAAAATCCGTATTCCCAGGTTTAAACCAAATTTTTTCCTCGTAGAAAAGATGAATCTTGCGATAGTTGTATATCTGTCCGCCAGGATTTATCAGCATCGCCGAATTATAGATATCATCACCTTCTTTTTCGCTATAACCAATCACATAACTACAATCGTTCCTCTTTGCTATTTTTTTAAACATTTTAGCTGTTTGACCAGTTTTAAACGGCTCTGAAACCGAATCTACTTCTTCATGATTCTTAAAAACATACCCTCCAGTGGCCAATTCAGGAAAAACTATAAGATCGGCCTTTATTCCATCTACCATCTCTTGCATCTTGTTACGGTTATATTCCAAATCTAGCAATTTGGGTTCAAACTGGCAAACACCAATTTTGTACTTCATCTCTACCTCTTTTATTTTTTTTGGGAAGATAATTAGAATAGCTAATTCTGTCAACCATAACTGGTTAGCAGTTACATTAAATGCATATTTAGGAAAATAGCTAACTGCTTAAACAATAAACTTTTGAAATAAATAACTGCTTGACAAGTAGAGGCATTATAATTTTTTAGTAAAAAGCCGGTAAAAAATTGCTGACAAAATAGAAGTCAGCTTTTTTTTGATAAAAATTCGGAACCACTGGTAATCAGTGGTTCAATTATTATAGGAATAATGTATTATGTTGAAAAAGATTGAAGACATAGCTAAACAAGCCTGCCAAGAGGTAGGTGTAGCTTTATATGATGTAAAACTGAAAAATGCATCAAAAGGTAAGATATTACTTATATATATTACCAAAATTGATGGCGTGACCGTAGATGAATGTCAGCAAGTAAGTCGTATAATGAATATGGAATTAGAAACATTGGATATTATTCCTGGTAGATATTTTCTTGAAGTATCTTCACCTGGTTTAGAACGAGAGCTAAATTTAAAAAAGCATTATGTGAGCGCAATAAATGAAAACGTGAAACTCACCTACAGTCAACAGGAAAAAAATGTTCATATCGAAGGAATATTAAAGGAAGTTCTTCCTGAGCACATAAAGATTGAAACTGATCGGGAAGAGTTGATTATTCCTTTTTCCGATATAAAAAAAGCTAAAACATATTTTGAATATAAAAAGAAAAGAAAATAAGGAGTAAGCATGGGAGCCAATTTGATGAGTTCATTGGCGGAGCTTGCCAATTTAAAGCAATTAAATAAAGATGAATTGGAAAAGATAATCAGAGAAGGTCTCTATCAAGCAATTTCCAAAAAACTATTACCAGAAAATGAATTAGAGATCATAGCTGAATTTGATACCAATAAAGTTTTGGCAAAATTCAAAAGAATAGTAGTGGAACAAGATACCGAACTGGGTGAGATTTCTCTGGAAGAAGCCAAAAGATATAAACAAGAAGTTGAACTAGGCGATAAAATTCCAGTACAGATGCCTATTTTTGAATTTGAGCCTAAGGTGATAAAAAATGCTCGTAAAGCTATTTTAGAGCGTATAAAGCATTTGGAAGAAAGTCGTATTATGTTCGACTATGAAAAACAAAAAAATCAGATTGTTGCCGGTAAAGTTAGAAAAGTAGATTATAATGGGTTACTTTTAGATATTGGCTATGCAGATGCCTTGCTACCTGTGGAAGAACAGATTGAAGATGAGTATTTCAAGGTTGGTGATATTGTTCGAGCCTATGTGGTAAACATACGCAAAAGACGTAATGATGTAATTGTTCTCCTTTCTCGAACCAGACCAGAATTTGTAAAAAAATTATTTGAATTGGAAGTACCTGAGATTAGCAATGGTGATATCGAGATCAAAAAGATTGTTCGTGAACCTGGAGTTCGTACTAAAGTCGCCGTTCATGCTGTAACAAATGGAATCGATGCTACCGCCAGCTGTTTAGGACCCAAAGGTGTTAGAATTGAATCACTTCGCAAAGAATTAAATGGTGAACTTATAGATGTGGTTTCTTGGGACAGCTCTCCTGAACAGTTAATAGCCAATGCAATAGGAATGGATGTAGTAGATAAGGTATACTTAGCTCAACGCGGTAAATTTGCACGGATTATAGTTAATGAAGCCAACAAAAATCTGGCTATTGGCAAACACGGAAAAAATGTTAAACTGGCAGCCAAACTAACCGATTATAAATTGGATATCTTTACTGAAGCCGAATTTGAAGAAAAAATATCGGAAGAACGCCGCATTACCAGCCATGTTAGCGACTTAGATGGTGTAACTCCTAAAATTGCAGCTATTTTAAAAGAACATGGTTACACCTCTGTTCAAGATATCTATACTTCTACAGTAGAAGAGCTATGTAATTTGGAAGGTTTAGGAGAAAAGACAGCTCAGAAATTAAAGGAATCAGCAAAATATTTCTAATGCCAAACAAAAATTCCCATGCTGGACATATTCCATGCAGAACTTGTGTAATCTGTCGGCAGAAAAAACCGAAAAATGAACTCATCCGATTCCAAAAATTGTTTTCTGGAATTGTGTTTGACCTAAAAAATAAGCTTCCTGGAAGAGGATATTATGTGTGTAATTCCAATAAATGTATTTTAAAAATGAAAAAGTGGATAAAGAGAAAATTATGAATAATGAATTGAAAAGCCTTTTGCAACTGGCAAAAAAAGCTGGTAAATTAAGTTATGGTTACGATGCAGCAGAAAGAAGTTGTCGCAATGGTGATTCTGCATTAATTTTAATGGCAAAAGACCTTTCGGCAAGAACACAAAAAGGCTTTTCCTATAACGCCAATGCTTATAATATAAATTTTAAGGAAGTTGGCACAAAAAAAGATTTTGGCATAATATTAAATCGGAAAGAGGTTGGAATTATTTCTATTAATGATAAAAATTTTGCTGAGGGAATTCTGAAATCTCTTATTAACTCGGAGGAATAATGGCAAAAAGAGTACATCAATTAGCAAAAGAGCTAAAGATTTCTACACATGCGCTTAAAAAACACTTAGCAGATATGGGTGTGGAAGTAAAAAGCCATATGAGCCCAGTAGAAGATGAAGTAGTTGAAAAAATTAAAGCTAAATTCAGACAAGAAATAGATGCGGAAAAAAAACGCGAAAAAGATCGTAAGAGTTATCACGAGCGCATCGTTCTTAGCTCCAAGAAAAAACCTGAAAAACCTAAACCTAAGAAAAAATCTGAAAAGCCTAAGCCTAAAAAAGATATCCCAGTTTTTGAAGAAAAAGAAATTAAGAAAAGTCTAAAGAAAAAAGGTAAAAGTTTTCCTAAAAAAGAAAAGGAATTACCCACACCTCCACCAGCACCAGAAAAATTGGATAAACGAGAAAAGGCTGCCAAAAAACATAAAAAAGATTTTGATGATTTCGAAGAAAAGAGCAAACACAGCAAAGCAAAAATTAAACACGGCCGTAAAGGAAAAAAACGTAAGAAAAAATTTGAACCAACTGAAATCGAAGAGGCAGAAATCAGCAAAAATATCAAAAAAACCCTGGCTAAACCTAAAAAGAAAAAGAGATATAAAAAAATCGATAAACAAAGCGATCAGAAGAAAGATACCAAACTTCAGATTAATGAGTTTACCTCAGTTAGCGAACTTGCAAAGCTTATGGATGTTCCTGTAACCGAAATTATTGCAGCTTTTTTTAATATGGGACAAATGGTTACTATAAATCAACGATTAGACAAAGATTCTTTGGAAATGATCTGCGATGAATTCGATTTCGATGTAGAATTTAAATCGGAATATGGGCGCGATATTATGGAAACCAGTGAAGAAGAAAAGAAGGATGCTGATTATGAATATAGACCTCCCGTAGTAACCATAATGGGCCATGTAGATCATGGAAAAACTTCTATATTAGACCATATTCGGAAAACTAATATAATTGCAGGTGAAAGCGGAGGAATAACCCAGCACATGGGAGCCTACCAAGTAGAATTCAAAGGACAGAAAATCACTTTTTTAGATACTCCTGGCCATGAAGCTTTTACAGCTATGCGCTCACGAGGCGCCAATGTAACAGATTTAGCTATAATTGTAGTGGCAGCCAATGAAAGTGTGAAACCGCAAACCGTAGAAGCTATCGACCATGCTCGCGCAGCTGGTGTTCCTATGATTGTAGCCATAAATAAAATAGACCTGAAAGATGCCAATGTAGATAAAACGATTGCCGATCTTCTGAAACAAAATCTCTACTTGGAAAATTACGGGGGAGATGTTCTTTGGACTACCTGTTCCGCTGAAACTGGCGAAGGTATTGAAGAACTATTGGAACTAATCCTGCTTGCTGCAGAAATGAAAGAGCTGAAAGCTCCAGTAGATATTCCTGGCAAAGGAACCGTAATTGAAAGCGAAAAAGATTCTCGAATGGGAACTGTTGCCACTATTCTACTTTCCGAAGGTGACCTGAAAAAAGGAGATAATGTGGTTTGCGGGGCTACCTTTGGTAAAGTTAGGAAAATGGAAGATGAACGCGGTAATGAAAAGGAAAAGATCGGTCCTTCCGATGTTGCAATTTTATATGGATTGAATGATGTCCCCAAAGCTGGTGATATTATAAACAAGGTAGAAAGTGAAAAGATGGCTCGCCAGATTAGTTCGGAACGTAAGCATATTAGAGAGGAAAGAGAAAAATACCACAGCAAAACTAATTTGAATAACCTTTTTCAAAAAATAAAACAAAATGAAATGTCTGAACTAAAATTAATCGTGAAAGCTGATACCGACGGATCTGTAGAAGCTCTTTGTGATTCATTTGAGAAACTTAGCACCGATGAGGTGATGGTTAACATTATACGTAAAGCTGTGGGAGGTATCAACGAAGCAGATGTCAACTTGGCCTCAGCTTCCGATGCTATTATTATAGGATTTCATGTAAGAGCTAGTAATTTTGCCAAAAAAATGGCAGAAGAAGAAAAAGTAGAAATTAAACAATATCAAATCATCTATGAAGCTATTGAGGATATTCAAAAAGCTATGCAGGGTATGTTGAGTCCGGAAATTAAGGAAAAATATCTTGGCTCAGCAAAAGTTAAACAAATCTTTAAGATTAAAAAAATTGGAACTGTAGCAGGCTGTTCTGTAGAAAAAGGTGCTATTCGCAGAGATGCTAAAGCAAGACTTTACCGCAACGATATCATGATCCACGAAGGTGAACTGGCCTCTTTAAAACACTATTCTGAAGATGTGAAAGAGGTGAAGGCAGGTTCTGAATGCGGAGTTAGGCTGGAAAACTATAACGATATTAAAGAAGGCGATATAATAGAAGCTTATACTTTAGTGGAAGTAGAAAGAAAAATATAAATATTTTAGGGTATGCTCTTATCCCTATGTACAGCAGACAAACTTGGAGGGTCTATGTCCACAATTCGTGTGAAACGGATGGAAAAGGAATTATTAAAAATATTCAATAATACCTTGGAATTCATAATTAGAGATAAACGCTTACAATGGGTAACAATAAGTGACATAAGACTCTCGTCAGATTTTTCTTATGTTAAAGTTTATTTTACCCACCTATCCGATATCCCTGATGATGTATTACAAGGTCTTTTGACTAAAAGTTCTGGTGTTTTCAAGGACGCTATTGCTAAGGCTAAATTTATGCGAGTGATACCAGAATTGAATTTTATGCCAGATGATAAAGCTAAAGAGGCAAGAAGATTGGAAGAGATTTTTGCTAAGATACACTCAGAAAAGAAAGAAAATAATGTTGATAAAGACACTGAATAAATGTAAAAGTTACCTGACAGACTTTATTAGTTCTTTCCCAAATGCTGCAATTTTAACTCATATACAACCCGATGGCGACGGTTTAGGAGCTGCTTTGGCACTTCAAGAAATCTTTCCTAATCTGCAAATTGTTTTAGAAGAAGCAATTTCCGATAAATACAACTTTCTTGATGCGTCTTCCAGAATAAAAATCTTTCAACGCGAAATGAGTTACGACCTGCTGATAATCTTGGATTGCCACGAGGAAGAGAGATTGGGAAAATGTGCTCACCTACTTACTAAAGCAAAAAAAATTATTGCAATCGATCATCATGTTCAAGGAAATTTAATCGAAGATGTCCCCACTTTCATTGATACAGATCTAGCTTCAGCTGGTGCTATTATCTACTATATTTTTAAAGAGAAAATCAATCATTTGCAAAACAACTCTAAGAAGTATATTTCTGAAGCTCTTTATACTACGATTTTAAACGATACTGACAATTTCATAAATGCCAATACCCAGCCTCCTACATTTAGAATGTGTGCTGAACTTATGGAATGGGGTCTAATACCAGGAGATATTGCCAGAGAATTTCTTTACAATAATACAGCGGCTGAGATGAAGCTTTTAGGACAAACTTTAGCTACAATAGAAACTTTTTGCGATGGTAAATTTCTCTTTTTTTATACCTCTTTGAATATGCTAAAAAAGTTAAATTTGACTACAGCAGCTACCGGAGGAATTAGCCGATGGGTAAAAGGAGTTAAAGATGTAATTGCCAGCATTAGGCTGGAAGAAATAGATCATAAAATATATAAAGTCCATTTGCGTTCTAACATTCTCGATGTGAATAAGATAGCTGTCGCACATGGTGGAGGTGGCCATAAGCGTGCTTCTGGATGTGAAATGAAAGGAAATTTAGAAGAAGTAAGAAACACTCTTCTAGCAGAACTTAAGGAGCAAATGTAATGTCTATACACGGAGTTTTCCTGATAGATAAACCTGCTGGGATAACTTCTTTTGGAGTCATAAAAAAATTAAGAGGAATAACTAGAATAAAGAAAATGGGACATGCCGGCACATTAGACCCCATGGCTACAGGTTTACTTCCAATTTTTGTGGGAAAAGCTACTCGAGCAGTAAATTTATTTTTAAATGATAAAAAAGAATATCTGGTAACGATGAAACTTGGTATCCAGACCGATACTGGAGATATGGAAGGTAGTATTATTTCCCAAACAACCTATGAAAAACAATTGCCCCCTGTAAATGAAATAAAAAAAATTAGTTCCCAGATACCACCTAACTATTCTGCAATAAAATATAATGGACAAAAAGCATATAAATTAGCTCGAAAAAGAGTTGAATTCAAACTCCCCGAAAGAAAAATTCAAATTCACGAATTCCAATTCAATGAAATTGCCTACCCGCTAGTATGTTACAGCGCTGTTGTTAGTAAGGGAACTTATGTACGAGCATTGAGCCAACAAATAGCCCATATGATACATACCTGTGCTACTACAACTTCCATAAGAAGAACCAAAATCGGTGAAACTAATATTGAGAAAGCGGTTAGCTTAGACAAGCTTGATATTAACAATTGGAAAAGTCATCTCCTGCCTTTGGAATTCTTTTTTAAAAAGATGCCTAGAATTCATCTTTCCGAAAAATGGGAAAAGAATTACAAAAATGGTATGCAAATAAAGTTTCCAAAAACTAAAAATGGATTCTATATGGTATTGAACCAAAGAGAAAGCTGTATTGGTTTCGGCAAACTCAAAGATGAAGTTTTACAGCCCAAAATGGTGATGATATGACATTTTTGGAAGATCAAAATTGTAAATTCAGTTACCCTATTGTTACTATGGGTACGTTCGATGGGGTGCATCTTGGTCATCAGAAATTATTAAAAGAATTGGTGGAAAAAGCTAGAGAAAAAAACGGCGAAGCTGTTGTTATTACTTACTATCATCATCCCTTGGAAACAATTCATAAGCAAACTTTCCCCTATCTTTTAACTGAGAGAAAAAAAAAGGAACAACTTCTGTATCAGCTGGG
>JAXHUB010000081.1:0-2691 GCA_034189845.1 Candidatus Cloacimonadota bacterium
TATATTTTCAAATGTTTTTGTGTTTGTTATAAGCCAACCTTGTAGTGACAGGTATGGAAGATAGCGCAGAGCTTCCATTGGTTCAACTGACAGAATCATATCAGCACTACCCTGTGCAATTAGATCGGAATATATTTCAGAATCGGAAATCCTAAGATGAGATTGTACATCTCCTCCACGCTGAGACATTCCATGCACTTCTGCTTGCTTCAAATTATAACCGCTTTCAATAGCAGCATACCCTATAATAGTTGCAATAGACAAGATTCCTTGTCCTCCCACACCAGCTAAGATTATATCTTTTTTCATGATTAAATCTCCTTATTTTCTTTTCTTTTTAGCATAGACGTGAATACAGGGACGTCTCGGAATTACTACCGAAACACCATCGTAGGCGATCTCTTCTTTTATAACTTTCACATTTTCTTCATGATGACGAGATAAAGGGTTTAAAACTCTGATATGATCTTTTTCTACCCCAATTCCTTCACAGATTCTTTCTATACGTCCCGTAATAACTGAATCCTGCATACCAGTCATAGCTGTTGTGTCGTTATCTAATATTATAATAACGACATTTGCATTTTTATCGACTGCATCCAGTAGACCTGTCATTCCAGAATGTCCAAAAGTTGAATCTCCAATAACTCCTATAGAAGGGAAAAATCCTGCAGTTGCTGCTCCTACAGCCATTGAAACAGATGCTCCCATATCTACACAGGAGTTAATGGCATTGAAAGGAGGTTGGAAACCCAGAGTATAACACCCGATATCAGAAAAAACATGCCCTTTGCCGTATTCTTCTATTGCTTCATTCAAAGCTTTGAAGCTGTCTCTATGTGGACACCCAATGCAAAGTGCTGGTGGGCGTTTAGTGACTAATTCTGGGATCTTTTTTCCTTTTTTGGCAGCTAAGCCTAAAGCTTTTCTCACCAAAGATGGATTTAATTCTCCATCACGGGGTAAGGTTCCATCTAAACGGCCTTTTATCTTTGGTCCTTTGTTCAAAAAACCTTTCAACATCTCTTCTACCAAAGGCATTCCCTCTTCTATAATCAAAATCTGTTCACATTCTGAAGTAATCTTTTCCACCTGTTTCCTAGGAATAGGATATTGGCTAATTTTTAGAATGGGATGACTTGTTTTTAAATCTTTATAGTTTTCCATTAAATAATTGTATCCCAAGCCACAAGCAATAATGCCTAAGCTCTTGTCATCTCCCTCGGAGTAACTATTAAATTCGGAATTTTCAGATTCTTTTTCCAAGTCTTTTTGCATTTCTAAGAGTTTTTTGTATTTTTTTCTGGCTATAGCTGGCAGCAGCATAAATTGGTACATATATTCCGGTATTGAACCTTCTTTTTCCGGAAGTATCTGCTTACGGTTAATACCAGAACGAGAGTGTGCTAACCTGGTAGTAATCCTAAGTAATACTGGAATCTCATATTTTTCGGAAAGCTCAAAAGCCTTAAATGGCATTTCATAGGCTTCCTGCTGATTGGAAGGTTCCATTACCGGAAGTAATGCAAATTTTCCATAATATCTGGAATCTTGTTCATTCTGCGAAGAATGCATGGAAGGATCATCTGCTACAGCTACTATAAGCCCGCCATTAGCTCCTACTAAAGCGGAATTCATGAAAGGATCAGCAGCAACATTTAGCCCCACATGCTTCATAGTAACTATAGACCTTTTGCCAGCAAAAGACATTCCCAAAGCTTCTTCCATAGCTGTCTTCTCATTTGCCGACCATTGTCGCTTTACATCTCTATCGATAGCTTCTTTATTACCCTGAACATATTCCACAATTTCGGTGGAAGGGGTTCCAGGATAACCAAAAGCTCCAGATATACCAGCATCCAAAGCTCCCTGAGCAAAAGCTTCGTCTCCCAACAAAAGTAATTTTTTCATGGATCTCTCCTTTTTTTATTATTCATATTTTATGTGCAAAATATTAAAAACCACCATTTATTACAAGCTTTTTATTTGACACATCCTTTAGCAATTTTAAGATTGAAAAAATATTGCTGTCTAAAAAAGAAGAATGGTAGGATTTATTATGGTTAATAAGCAGAATTTTTTAAAGAAATTTGAGGAATTTGCTTTTGAAAAAAGTTTAGTGAAAAATGGTGACAAAATATTGGTCGGTTTCTCGGGAGGAGCAGATTCCACAGCAATGTTACAGGCATTATGGCAGCTAAAATCAAAGTACAATATCAGCTTACTTGCTGTACATATCAATTATCATCTACGAGCAGAGGAATCAGATAAAGATGAAGAGTTTGTAAAAAAATTCTGTTTCCAAAGAAATATCTCTTTAGTTATTGAAAACAATAAGATAGATACCAACACGGGTGTAGAAAACAGTGCTCGAGAGATCCGTTTCAAGTTCTTTAAAAAACTAGCTAAACTATATAAATTAAATAAGATCGCCTTAGGACACAATCGTAAAGACCAGGCAGAGACTATTCTCTTCCGTCTGTTCCGTGGTTCTGGCTATACGGGTTTAAAAGGAATAGAGCCACAAAGCGGAAAAATAATTCATCCCATTTTGCCATTTTCGCGTAATGATTTAACTTCCTACTTAAAACAACAAGGTATTAGGTGGAGAGAAGACAGCACAAACAAAGAAAACATCTACACTCGTAATAAATTACGCAATATTATGTTACCATGGATAGAAGATAATTT
>JAXHUB010000082.1:0-2337 GCA_034189845.1 Candidatus Cloacimonadota bacterium
CAAATTTATATCGTACTTTACTCCGAATTCCAGCCAAAGCTAAAATTGCCAAAAGCCAGCCCAAACCTCCTCCTGCCCCGAAGGCTACCGATTGCAAAAAATTATAATCGCGTATTACCATAAACAATGAAACTCCTAAAATTGCACAATTAACAGTAATTAGTGGTAAGAATATCCCTAAAGAATAATATAAAATAGGAGAAAACCGCTCTATTACCATTTCTGTAAGTTGCACAAAAGCTGCTATTACTATAATGAAAATAATATATTGTAAATAGATGATGTCTAAAGGAACCAAAATGTAATGATAAACCAAATAGTTTATTGCTGAAGTAAAGGTCATAACAAAAACAACAGCAAAACCTAGTCCCAAAGAAGATTCTATTTCTTTTGATACAGAAAGGAAGGAACACATTCCCAAAAAATTGGTTAAAAGAATATTACTGGTAAAAATAGCTGCAATAAAAATGATGAACGGATTTATTTCCATAATATCTCCTAAGCTTTCTTGGTGCTAAGTGGCCCTTTTATTATCCAAATAAGTATAGCCAACATAAAAAATGCACTGGGAGCCATAACCATAATCGACCAATTTGTCCACCATTCTCCCATAATTTGAAATCCAAAAACAGTTCCAAAACCAAATAATTCTCTTACAAAAGAGATAATGATAAGAACCAAGCTATATCCCACACCTGTTCCAATTCCATCAATCATAGAATCAATAGGATTGTTCTTGCCAGCAAAAGCTTCTAATCGGCCCATTATAATACAATTTGTTATAATTAAGCCCACATACGGTCCCAATGCTTTACTCATATCTGGTAAAAAAGCCTTAAGAAAAAGGTCTACTATTATTACATAGGAAGCAATGATAAGGGTTTGCACCATCATTCGAATCCTTTTAGGAATATAATTACGTATCAATGATGTAGTTAAACTCGATAATGCTAATGTGAAAATAACGCCCAAGCTCATTACCAAGCTATTTCGCATCATGTTGGTTACAGCCAAAGCTGAACATATTCCCAATATCTGTTTCCACACTGAATTTTCAGTGAATGCACTATTTATAAATATTTCTTTTTTACTCATAAGAAACACCTATCTCTTCTCTAATGAGTTTTAATTCTTTATAAAGCATTTGCACAACTGCCTTACTTGATTGAGTCGCCCCAGTTATTTGGCTTATTTTGAATTCCCCTGCCTTATCATCTTCAGCAACTAAATTGTACTTAATAACCTTATCATTCTGCAGCAGTTTTTTATTCCCAAACTGCTCTTTGAACTCTGGCTCAGTTATTCTACCACCCAACCCTGGAGTTTCGTTTTGTTTAGTGATATCAAAGGCAATGATTCTATCGAAATCGGGAGTTACCGCCACAACTGCCTCTATAGTTCCCCACAATCCACTTCCTTTTATAGGAAAAGCATATCCTAAAATCTTTCCATCTTTTGCTGCCAGGAAATACTCTCTTGGCCCGTGCTTCTTAACTTCTATAAAATCGTTGTAATTTTTTTGCAAATTATCGGTAGGAAGTTCAAAAAGTTGCAATATTATTCGCTGATTGTTCTCAGTTTCATATGCTTTAACTTTCGACGCTGTTATTTCGTAAAAAGTTGCCAAAAAACCAATGAAGATAACGGTTATTAAAATCATGAAAAATATGGGATAAATTTTGCTATCTGAAAAAGTTTTTTTTACTTCTGCCACTAGCTACTCCTTTTTTGTAGCTTAGATATTCCTATCTCTATTATTGGCATAAACGTGTTTGTTATAAGAATAGCAAACATAAAACCTTCTACAAAAAGTGAATATTTTCTGATAAGAACGGTTAGGAAACCTATTAAAAATCCATATATCCATATTGATGTTTTGTTTTTAGGCATAGAAACCGGATCTGTGGTAATGAAAACAACTCCAAACATAAGACCACCACTTAAGATAAACGGGAGCGGGTTACTGCCATAGAGTAGTAATGTAAAAATGGCAAAACTGAGTAGGGTTGCCACCATTGGTTGCCATTTTGCTGTTTTTGTCCAAATTAGGTAGGCACCTATTAAAACTATCAGAATCGCTGAAGTTTCCCCTATACTGCCAGGGATAATTCCCAAAAAAAGTTTACTAACTTCTGCTAATTCACCTGTATCACGAAAATTAATCATAGGTGTTGCACTGGTTAAGTTTTCTACTTTTTGCCAAACAGCAAAACCACCTGGGAATTTAGAAAAAGGTCGTAACCAATTAACTGTCATCTCATTTGCAAAAGCTACATATATAAAAGTTCTCCCCACCATAGCTGGGTTGAAAGGATTCATTCCAAAGCCACCGAACAC
>JAXHUB010000083.1:0-2997 GCA_034189845.1 Candidatus Cloacimonadota bacterium
ATCGATAAATATAATTACAAATGCGGCAAACGATGAAGAAGGCAGGGAATTACTGCGCTTCTTAGGTATGCCCTTTAAAAAAAATTAAGTCAGATAAGGAGTTATTTTGGCTAAGAAATCATGGATAGTTAAACAAAAAAAAGAGCCTAAATTTTCATCTAGAAAATATTCCCGCTGCAAGATTTGTGGGCGTTCCAGAGCATACATGCGTGATTTTGGCATGTGCCGTTTATGTTTCAGGAAATTGGCTTCCGAAGGCCAAATTCCCGGCGTGAAAAAGGCTAGTTGGTAAAAAGGAGAAAAAATGAGCATAACAGATCCTATCTCTGATGCAATAACTAAAATTAGAAATGCATATGCTGCCGAACATAAAACCGTTATAGTCCCTCACAGTAATCTTATAGAATCGGTTGTAAAAATACTAGCAGAAGAAAACTTTATCAACAGCTATGAACTTGTTGATAGAGATGTAGAAAAAAAAATATATAGAAAACAGATATACATTAATCTGCGTTACACCAATAGTGGCGAGCCGGTTATGAAAAACATACAGAGAGTTAGCCGTCCTGGCTTAAGACATTATGTTAACTCAAATAACATCCCCTCTGTATTTAACAATACCGGGTGCGCAATAATATCCACTAATGCTGGTGTTATGGTAGATAGAGATGCCCGCAAAAATAAAATTGGCGGCGAATATATCTGTAAAGTCTGGTAAAGGGAGGCACTGTGTCTAGAATTGGTAAACTTCCTATTAAATTTCCCGAAGGTGTTGAATTTATTATGAAAAATAATAAAGTCACCATTAAGGGTAAAAAGGGTGAGCTTAGTTATGAGATTCAACCCGGAATTACTGTGGAAAAGAAAGAAAACTCTCTCGAAGTAACTCGCAGTAATGACAGCAGAGAGCAAAAGAGCCTGCACGGCCTTACCCGCGCCCTATTGCAAAATATGGTAATCGGAGTTACCGAAGGTTATTCAAAAACCTTGCAGGTAATTGGTACCGGCTATACAGCCGAAATTGCTGGACTGTGGTTAAGATTAAACTTGGGTTATGCCCATGAGATATTAATGGAGATACCAGAAGGAATAGAAGTAACAGCCGAACCAGTTCCTCGCCGTGAACAAGGCAGGTTAGGTGTTCAAGCAGTTATCAAAGTTTCTGGTATAGATAAAGAAGATGTTGGAAAATTCGCTGCAGAAATAAGAAGATGTCGCGAGCCTGAAAACTACAAAGGCAAAGGTATTAGATATGAAGGCGAATATGTCCGCATTAAACCTGGAAAAGCTGGCGCTACAGCATAGATTTAAGGAGTCAACCTTATGACAAAAAAGCAATCAAAAACATATCGTAAAACTCAAGCACGCCGTCGCAGAAAGCTAGCGATAAAGAAAAAGACCTTTGGCACTAGTGATAAACCTCGCTTAGTAGTTTATCGTAGTCTAAAAAACATCAGTGCACAAATTATTGATGATATCAAAGGTCATACATTAGTTTCTGCATCCACGGTAAATAAAGATTTTGAGATAGATAAATCTAAGAAAAAAACAGAAATAAGTTTTGAAATCGGTAAAAAGTTAGGCGAAAAAGCATTGGAACAAGGTATAAAAGCAGTACGTTTCGACAGAAATGGCTACAAATACCAAGGTCGGGTAAAAAACCTGGCAGAAGGTGCTAGAAAAGCCGGTTTAATATTCTAAAGGGGGAATAGATTGAGACCTAAAAGAAATAAACCTCAAAACCAACCTCAATTTGCAGTAGAAAAAATTGTTGATACAAACCGTGTAGCCAAGGTGGTAAAAGGCGGTAGAAATTTTAGTTTCAACGCTACTGTAGTTGTAGGAGATAAAGAAGGTAGAGTAGGTGTAGGAACCGGTAAGGCAAATGAGATTGTGGACGCGATTCGTAAAGCAAAAGACAGAGCTGCCAAAACCATGTTTGGTATTCCAATAGTAAATGGAACCATTCCACATGAAATAATTGGTCGTTTTGGTGCCAGCCGCATTATGTTAAAACCAGCCTCACCTGGTACAGGAATCATAGCCGGTGGACCAGCGCGCGCTATTTTGGAAGCTGTAGGTATCGAAAACATTTTGACCAAATCTCTTGGTTCCAATACACCAGCTAATGTTGTAAAAGCTACAATAAATGGTTTGCAATCTTTGCGTACTATTGGCGATATAGCTAAATTACGTAACAAATCTATTGCAGATATCACTGGACAAAATCAAGCGGTAAAACCTCAGGAGGCAGCAAATGAAGAAGCTTAAGGTAACCCAGACACGTAGTATAATAAACCGCATAAAAAAGCAAAAAGATACGATTAAAGCCTTGGGTTTAGGAAAGATCGGTCGTTTTAAAATTCATGAGGATAATCCCGTTATCCGCGGTATGATAAATAAGGTTAGTCATTTAGTAAAAGTAGAAGAAGTAGAAAACCAAGAAAAAACTGCGAGTTAGAGTATCGCATAAGGAGATTGAGAATGGATCTTCACAAAATCGAAAGACCCAAAATAAAAAAACATAAAAAACGTTTAGGCAAAGGTGCTGGTACCGGTAGAGGTAAAACATCGGGTAAGGGTCACAAGGGTCAAAAATCTCGTTCAGGAGGAAAAATTCCCGTCTGGTTCGAAGGCGGTCAAATGCCCTTACAGAGACGTGTGCCCAAGCGCGGTTTTACCAATATCTTCAAAACTAAATATCGTACTGTTAATTTAAATAAATTGCAGTCAGTAGAAGAAACAGATTTTGATATTGAAAAACTGGAAAAACTAAATTTAATACGAAAACCTAAAGGGAAAAAGAGTCTACCGGTAAAAGTTTTAGGAAACAATGCTGAAAACTTCGATAAAAAGATCACTATCAAGGCAAATGCTTTCTCGAAAGCAGCCAAGAGCAGAATCGAGGATTTAGGCGGTACTGCGGAGGTAGTTTAAGTGTTAAAAAGTATTACTAATATTTTTAAGATACCAGATTTAAAGAAAAAAGTCCTAATA
>JAXHUB010000084.1:0-5224 GCA_034189845.1 Candidatus Cloacimonadota bacterium
CGTAGTTTCAGGAGAAAGATTTACATCAACCTTATCAAGGTCAAATTCGAGATCGGCAACATGAATGGCATCACCCATATCCAAATCGGTAACGTCGATTTGGATAGCATCTGGTACATCTTTAGGTAAACAGGTGACTTGAATGTTTCTAACCAAAAATTCAAGCACTCCACCTTTTTTCACACCTTCTGCTTCACCGCTAAGTTGGACAGGAATATCGATTGTAATAGGTTTACCTTCACGCAATTCCATGAAGTCGATATGAAGAATTTTTCTAGTTAAAGGATGTACTTGTTTTTCTCTGATAACAGTTGTGTAGGTTTTGCCTTCCACATCTATATCGAAGAAAGCGACTTCACCGATCGAGTTTCTATATATTTTAAAAAAATCGGCTTCATTAATGTTTATCAATATGCCATCTTTACCTTGTCCGTAAATAATGGCAGGTATCTGACCTTCATTTCGAAGTTGTTTTAAATCAGATTTTTTTTTAGTAGTTCTTTTTTGAGCTTCTACCTTTAAGTTCATTCTTTTCCTCCGTTAGTAAGCTATCTAAATAGGATACTGATAGACTCATTTATGTGAATTTTTTTGATAACGATTGCCAAAAGTTCAGCGATTGATAACTGCTTTATTTTTTTGCAATTGGCTTTTTTAAGGTGTAGGGGAATAGAATCTGTTATAAACAGTTTCTCTATAGGAGAATTATTCAAATTTTCTATTGCCTTGCCTGAAAGGATGCCATGCGAACAAGCAGCATAAACTTTTTTAGCACCTTTTTTTATCAAGGTATCTGCAATTCGTGTAATACTGCCCCCGGTATCGATTATATCATCAAAAAGCAAAGCATTTTTATCTTTTACTTCACCTATTATGTTCATAATTTCTGCTTTGTCATCATTGCCTAGTCTGCGCTTGTCTCCAATTGCCAAGGCACAGTTTAACCTGGCAGCTAATTCGCGTGCTCTGTGGGTTCCACCAGAATCAGGGGAAACCACTACTGTGTTTTTCATATCAAGATGCTCTCTAAAATAGCGTGCAAATATGGGCATAGATGTTAGATGATCTACCGGGATATTGAAAAAACCTTGAATTTGTCCGGAATGCAAATCGAGCGTTATAACTCTATCTGCTCCAGCAGTAGTAATAAGATCAGCTATCAATTTCGCTGTAATAGGAACGCGCGGTTGATCTTTTTTATCGGACCGCGCATAAGCGAAATAGGGAATAACACAATTAACACGTTCGGCTGAAGCTCTTTTCAGAGCATCAATCATAATTAGGAGCTCCATTAAATTGTCGTTAACCGGTTTGCACGTAGGTTGAATTATATAACAATCTGCTCCTCGAACATTTTCGTTAATTTTAACGAAAGTGTTGTCATTGGAAAACTTAAAAACATCAGCTTCACTAATTGGAGTGCCAGCAAATTTGGCCACCTTGTTTGCCAATGTTTTATTAGCATTTCCTGTGAAAATCTTCAAACGTGAATACATTTTTTATCTATAGTTCGTCTGTTGTTTCTGTAGCTTCTGCAGTTTCTTTTTCCTGTGGCTCTTCTTCTTCTCGTGTTTCAGCTGCCGTTAAAGCTTCAGATAGGGTTTCTTTGTATTTGGTAATTATGGTTTCTTCTACCAAGCGGCGTGTTTCTGTATTGATAGGATGAGCTATATCACGATATTCTCCACTAGCTACTTTTCGGCTGGGCATAGCAACGAAAAGCCCATTGTTACCTTCGATAACCTTGATATTTCTAATGATGAAAGCATCGTCGATAACCATGTTTACGAATGCTTTTAGTTGATTTTGATTTCCTTCTCTGATAAATACTTTTACATCTGTAATGTTCATTTTGTACTCCTTTTGGTTTTTGTTATGTAATTCCAATAGCCTTGCTTGGAATAATGTTGCGCAAGTTTTTCTGCAGTTTTGTAATTGGAACAAAAAGCTATCATTGTAGCTCCACTGCCGGAAAGTATAGCATTTGTTGCTCCATTTACTTTTAAATAATCTAGGTCTTTAGCTATGACCTTGAATTTTTTCCTAATTCCTTCTTCTAATTTATTGAAACAGTATTTTGGGTTAAATTTTTTCAGAAATTTTTCCCAAATTGAATTTTCCTCTGTTATTTTCACAAGTTCATATGCTGTTTTACTGGAAATTTCAAAGCCTGGATTAATCAAAAGGATATTTTCAATTTCAAAAGAAGGAAGTGGAGTTATCTTTTCTCCACGATTTTCGCCCAAACAGGTTCCACCTTGCAAAAAGAAGTTGATATCACTGCCAAATTTTTCTGCAATTTCATGCTGTTCATCCAAACTTAGGTTAAGTTCCCAAAGTTTAGAAAGAGCTTTAATTGTTGTAGCGGCGTTGCTACTGCCCCCACCCAAACCGGCAGAAATTGGGATATTCTTTTTTAGGTTTATTTTTACACCTCTTTTCACATTATAAATTTTTTTTATAAAGAACGCTACTTTGTAGATAAGATTCTCTTTATTATTCAGAGAATCTTGATTGGACAAAATTTTAATGTCCTCTCTTTCTGTCAAAGTAAATTTTATTATGTCGCAAAACTCTAGTTCCGCGAAAATCGTGCGAATTTCATGATATCCATTGGTTTTATATCCTAAAACATCAAGAAACAGATTTATCTTGGCGGGACTTTTTAGGCAAAACTCCGTCAGTTTTTTCATCTTCCTTGCCATAGTAGTAGTAATAATAATAGTTATATTCGTAACTGCTGTAATATTTCTGTGGATTAATTCCGTTTATTATAGCACCAGTAAAATCAGAGTCCACATTGTCTAGAATCTCTTTAATGCGTTTTATAACGACTTTATTTGCTTGGTTAATTCTTACTACCAATACTCTTACATCTACTTTTTTAGCTAAAATAATAGAATCTGTAACAGCCATAATAGGGGGAGAATCGATAAGAATATAATCGTATTTCGTTTCCAGATATTCCAATGCCTCATCTAAATAACTAGAAGATAGCAATTCAGAAGGATTGGGTGGAATAAATCCTGAGGTGATAATGTCTAAATTATTTATATTACTCTTTTTTATATAAAAACTTATCTCTTTTTCATGGTCATAAAGATAATCGCTAATTCCTTCATTTTTGTCTAATTTAAAAATTTTATGTTGCACTGGTCGTCTTAAGTCCAGATCTATTAAGACGACTTTTTTTCCCATTTGAGAAAGTGCGATTGACAAGTTACTAATGATAGTAGATTTACCTTCTTTGGGGCCAGAACTGGTTACCAGTATAGAAAGTGGTCTATCTTTTTCTTTTTTGGCTACAATATTTGTACGCAGCATTCTAAAAGATTCTGAAGTAGAAGATTTTGGGGCATAATTTGTAATGAGACGTGCCTCAACTTGCTGTTTGACTTTTTCCAACTCTTCTTTTTCTTCACCTTCAGCATTCTTTATCTGTTTTTCCAAATAATCTAGATCTGTATTGTGGACTGTAATATAGGGAATGGTTCCCAAAATAGGTAGAGAAACATAATTTCTAACATCGTCGAAAGTTCTTATTTTGGAATCTAGTGAATGCAGAAGGAAAGCAGTACCAATACCAATACCCAAGCCAAGCACAACTGCTATTAAGAAGTTCATCATTTTATTGGGTTTTATTGGTATTGAAGGTGTTTGTGCTTCTTCTACTATGCGTATTTTTCCCATTTTCGATTTTTCAGCTATTCTTGCCTCTTCGAATTTTTCATTTAGCATGGAATAGGTTTTCTCGTTTATACGATAGTTTCTTTCTAAGCGAGCCAATTCGATCTCTGCATCTGGTAAAAGAGAAAGTCTTTTATTATAATTTTCCACACTTTTCAGCAAGGTTTCTACCTTCGATTCAGCGATGTTTTTATCTATACGTGCTTTAGAAATATTAGAAATTAATTCTGAACGATAAACCAAAGGATCGGATGTTCCAGCTTTAACCTGTGTGGCTTTTTGAATCTCTTCATTCAGCTGTTTTTTAGCACTTTCTATTTGGTTGCTCAATGACACCAATTCAGGGTGGTCGGGAGAATATTCCGGTTTACTAAGCAGTCTTAAATACTTTGATTGGTTAGTTACAATCTCCTTGCGCAATTCATCTAAAAGTGGGGTATTAAGGATAGAATTAACATCACCTAGCATTTCATCTTGATCAGAAAGCTCTTGAGTAAGATATTTCAAGCGATTTTCAGCTACAGCTAGTTCGGTTTCTGCTTCGGAAAGAAGCATCTCTAATTCGGCAGATTGCTCAATGATTTGACTAGTTTCTTCTGTAAGCAGGGAAATCCCTTTTTCTATTTTGTAGGAACGCAAATCTTCTTCCGAATTTCGCAATCTTCTCTCAGTTTCATCCAATCTGTTCTCCAAAAATTCTCTTACGTTTTTGAATTCAGTTCTTGCGTATGCCGGCATCGCCAGAGCATCAGGTCAGTTTGTTGCCTTTCTTGACTCTGACGACCTCTGGTTCCCTGAAAAGCTGACCACGCAAGTTAGCTTTTTCAAGCGCCACCCTGAGGCGCTCATTTGCCAGACTGAGGAAATTTGGGTAAGAAACGGAGTGCGCGTCAACCCCAAGGCACGACATAGCAAGCCGTCAGGCATGGTATTTGAGCCCTCACTGGAATTGTGCCTCGTGAGTCCCTCGGCGGTCATGATGCAACGGGGCCTCTTGAATGAAGTGGGCTGGTTTGATGAGATGCTGCCTGCCTGCGAAGACTACGACCTTTGGCTCAGGATTGCCTGCCGATTTCCCATCTACCTCATTGACACACCCCTCATCATCAAGCGTGGGGGACACCAAGACCAGCTTTCAAGGCAACCCGGCTTGGACCGCTATCGCATCTATGCCCTGGCAAAGATTCTTGAGAGCCCTCCAGAATGCGGGTTGACGGCCATGCAGCGGCAAGCGGCTGTTGAAGCGCTGTCAAAAAAATGCGCCATTTACGCAGCCGGCTGCCTGAAACGCGGACGTGTCGACGAGGCCCATAAGTACGCGACTCTGCCCGCCAGGTTCCATGACAGGGACCCCCTCGCCCAGCCTGTGGCAAACGAAACCCCATCAAGGAAACCTCTGACACAATCAGGGCGCGCCTTATGAGCAGTCAGCTTCTGGCTCTCGCCATGGTGGTCCTGTCAGCGGGATTGTTGTGGAAGGGCTCGGAATGGGTTGTCGATGCGGCTGTACGCATTGCCCACAGACTCCAGATCTCTG
>JAXHUB010000085.1:0-2575 GCA_034189845.1 Candidatus Cloacimonadota bacterium
GCAAAAAGACCTTATCGTTATTTTGAACGATAACAACATGTCTATTTCCAAAAATGTGGGAGCTCTGCAAAACTATCTTACTAATATTTTGGTTAGCCGTTCCTACAATACCTTGCGAAATGTGGTATGGGATTTTGTGCAACATATGCCCTCAAAGGTAAAGCGCAGAATTGTTCTTAGTGCCAGGAAATTTGAAGAAAACATTATTAATACCCTAGCACCAAATATTATATTCGAAGATTTGGGCTTTAAATATTTGGGACCTATTGATGGTCATGATATTTCCCGTCTAGTTAGAATTTTCAATAAAGTAAAAATTAATTTGTCTGGACCTGTTTTTATTCATGTTGTTACCCAAAAAGGCAAGGGTTATGGATTTGCAGAAGAAGATGCCCCTAAATTTCATGGTTTAGGTCCTTATGAGATAAGGACCGGTAAAAGTGTAAAAAAGAAGGGTCTTTCTTATTCGAAGGTTTTTGGTGATACTCTGTGCAAGTTAGCTGAGTCAAACAATAAAATTGTAGGAATAACAGCTGCTATGACCGATGGAACAGGTTTAACAGAATATGCAAAGAAATTTCCAGCCAGATTTTTTGATGTAGGAATAGCAGAACAGCACAGCGTTACCTTTGCGGGTGGATTGGCTACTAAAGGTATAAAGCCTTTTGTGGCTATATATTCCACGTTTTTACAGCGAGCTTTAGATCAGGTAATTCACGATATTGCTCTGCAAAAGTTGCCAGTAGTTTTCTGTTTAGATAGAGCTGGAATTGTCGGCGAAGATGGAGCAACCCACCACGGAGCTTTTGATCTTTCCTACCTAAATTTTATTCCCGATATGGTGGTTATGATGCCAAAAGATGCTCCAGAGTTAATTCAAATGATGGAATTTGCAGCAGATTATAATGAGGGACCTGTTGCTATCCGTTATCCTCGGGGTTCAATACATAATCTGAAAATTAGTAAAACCAAAATAGAACTGGGAAAATCAGAATTGCTACAGAAAGGTGAAAAAATTGCTATATTATCTGCAGGTACGATTTGCCAAGAGGGATTGGATATTGCTGAAAAAATTAAGAAAGATTTCCCTGAAATAGACCCCACAATAGGCAATATGCGCTTTTTGAAACCGCTTGACACTGAATTTTTGGATAGGTTAGAAAATTACGACTATATTTTTACTTTAGAAGAAAATAGTCTAATAGGTGGTATGGGTAGTAGCATAGCTTCCTATTTCAGCGAAAAAGAGGTGAAAGTGCATTCTTTTGGTTTGCCAGATGAATTTATTCCCCATGGGAAAACTACAAAACTAAAAGAGGTGTATAACCTTACACCTGAAAAAACTTATCAGAAAATAAAGCAAATTATAGATGGAATACAAAAGTGATACAATCGTAGCAATTTCCACCCCACCTGGAATTGGTGGTATTGCTGTTATTCGCATCAGCGGGGAAGATGCTATTGCAGCCGTAGCTCCATTTTTCCGAGGAAAAAAAATATCTTCTTTACCTACCCATAAGGCAACATTTGGTAAAATAGCAGACAAAAACATGGATGTAGATGAGGTGGTACTAACTATATTTCGGGCACCGCAAAGCTACACAGGAGAAGATGTGGTGGAAATATCTTGCCACGGGAGCAATTTTATTGCTCGTAAAATATTACAATTAATTTTACAAAAAGCCCGTCTGGCTGACCCTGGAGAATTTACCAAGCGCGCATTTTTGAATAATAAAATGGGTTTAACTCAAGCCGAAGCTGTGGGAGATTTACTAAATGCAAAAACGAAATATTCTCATCTGGCAGCTTTGCAACAATTAGAGGGTAAACTACATAGTAAAATATCTGGATACTTAAAAATTCTCACTGATTTAAGAGCTAAATTGGAACTGGAAATAGATTTTATGGAACAAGGATTGGAAGAGCTCGAGAGAGAAAATTTCCTATTGCAAATAAAAAAATTGCAAAAAGATTTAGGAGACTTAGTAGAAACAGGTGAAGAAGGACTCATCCTAAAAGAAGGTTATAAAATTTGTTTGGTGGGTGCACCCAATGTGGGTAAATCCAGTATTTTTAACGCTTTTTTGGAAAGTGAACGCGCTATTGTTACTCCTGTACCTGGTACTACTCGAGATTATCTGGAAGAAGCAGTTTCACTGAAAGGATATCTGCTGAAAATATACGATACAGCGGGACTGCGTAAAACCAAAAATTCAGTAGAAAAAATGGGAATAAAACGATCTTATGAATTAATTAGAAATTCCCATAAAATACTCTTTATAATTGATGGTAAAAAAAACGAAGATGAACTAAAAAAATTAAAAAAGCTCGTTCCCAAAGAACATATACTTAAAATTCTAAATAAGTGTGACTTATTGAGTGAAAACACAAAACAAAAGTTTACCAAACAAGGCTACATACCCTGTTCTGCTACTAGTAAAAATGGATTGAAGGATTTAAAAAAGAGGATTTTACAAGAGATCGAGATTTCACCTGACATCTTAAACGAGGGAATATTAAATAATCCACGCCAAATAGCTGCTGCTACCAAAGCTTACGATGCCTTAGATACTGC
>JAXHUB010000086.1:0-5006 GCA_034189845.1 Candidatus Cloacimonadota bacterium
TCCATTGCGCAAAGTGTATTTGGCATTAAAATTCAAGGCTTTATTTGCCTTTTGATTGCTAATAAGCCAGTTTTTCTCTTTCATTTCCTTAACTTTCTCTCGGTTTAAGGTAGGATATCTACCCGTTATTTTTGAGCCTAACTCACTAAGATAGGCAATTAAGAAGACCATTTTTTCAGGAATCCTTATTTGTAGAAAATTTTTGTTCATCACTATGCCTAATTCTGCAGCGAATTTTTCCCATGTATAAATATTTCCATCGGAAGCAAAAAATATCTGATTAAAAGCTTTTGGGTTTCCTATGGCAGCTGCTATAAGTCTAACCAGATCTTCTACGTAGATCAAACTTAATGAACGCTTTTGTTTGCCTATTAAAAAAGAGAAATGATTATTGATAAGTTTGAAGTAAAGAAAAAAATCTCGTTCGCCTGGCCCAAATACGGATGCTGGACGAATAAAGGTGTAGGGAATAGTTAAAACTTTTTTTAATTCCTTCTCAGCTAATAGCTTACTTTTTCCATACATCGAAACTGGCAGGCATTTTTCGTTTTCTGTTTTAGGAACAGAACAAGCTCCTGCAGCTGCTTGACTACTTATGAATATGAACTGTTCCAAATTCTTCTGGTTGGCAATTTTGGCCAATTCAAGGCTAAGCGAAATATTTATCTTCTCGAATTCTCGCCAGCTTGCTGCTTTAGTAAGGGCTGCTGTATGGATTAAAATCTGTTTGTCGGAAAAAATTTTTTCTAATTGCTTCTCGTTTCTATAATCTACATAAGTTATTTCTAAGCGGGGATCTAATAGCTCGGTATTAGAGCCTTTTCTTACTAAACAAGTAATTTCGTGTCCTTCATTTTTCAAAAATTTAGCCAAATAGCTTCCTATAAAACCATTAGCACCAGTTATTATTATTTTTTTCATATAGGCAAAATTTAAATAAAAACTCTAATGGTCAATTTAAAAGTATAAATAAATATTGTGAATATGTTTTTCCATATCACTTTTTGCTGTTCAACAAGTACGGTATCATTTTTAAATAAAAAAACCGCCTTAGCTTCATAAGGCGGCTTATATATTTATTTTAAGCACTTTTGTGTTTATCGATATCCTTTTGAAGAACAAATTGTGGTTCGGTATTGTTTGCAACAACTTCGCGAGTAATTTTGCATTCTTTTACTTCTTGCATATCAGGAAGATAATACATAATCTCATTCATAAATTTTTCCATAATGGCTCTAAGTCCACGAGCACCCGTTTTTTGTTTTATAGCGATATTAGCAATTTCTTGAAGCGCTCCTTTATTAAACTTGAGTTGGATATCTTCCATTTCAAAAAGTTTTTCATATTGTTTGCAAATTGCATTTTTGGGTTTGGTTAGAATCTCCATCAGCGCTTTTTCATCTAACTCTTCCAGAGAAGAAATAATTGGAATTCTGCCTACTAATTCGGGAATAAGACCATATTTTACTAAATCATCTGGTATACACTTACTGAAAATATTTATATCGCGATTTTTATAGGAAACGATATCAGCATCGAATCCAACTGTTTTCTTTTGTAAACGGTTTTGTATTATTTTTTCTAAACCGAAGAAAGCGCCGCCAGAAATGAAGAGAATATTTTTTGTATCTATTTCTATAAATTCTTGATGGGGATGTTTACGACCTCCCTTTGGCGGAACGTTTACTTGGGCACCTTCCAATATTTTCAAAAGTGCTTGTTGCACACCTTCGCCGGAAACATCGCGCGTTATTGAAGGCGTTTCCGATTTTCGGGCGATTTTATCCAATTCGTCTACATAGATGATACCTTTTTCAGCTTTTTCTACATCATAATTAGCGTTTTGGAGCAAACGAACCAGAATATTTTCCACATCATCACCTACATAACCAGCTTCGGTTAAGGTAGTGGCATCGGCAATTGCAAAAGGTACTTTCAGTAATTTTGCCAAAGTTTGTGCAATTAGAGTTTTACCAGAACCTGTGGGTCCCATCATCATAATATTGCTTTTTTCGATTTCTACATCTTCACCTTTTTTTTGTTTAAATATCCGCTTGTAATGGTTATATACTGCTACCGAGATGATTTTTTTAGCTGATTCTTGTCCAATAACATACTGATCCAAAAATTTATGTATTTTTCTAGGAGTTGGAAGCACAAAGTTATCCAATTCTGCTTCCTCTCTGTCATTTTCCATTATAGTATGGCACATCTCAATGCATTCATCGCAGATATTACCATTTATACCTTTTATAAGGTAATTAGTTTCCTTTTCGTCTCGTCCACAAAAAGAACATTTGCGAATTTTGTTTTCTTCCACTTAAGATTCTCCTTTTGCTTTTCTTTTTGTTATAACTTCGTCGATTATTCCATATTCGCAAGCATCTTTTGCACTCATAAAGAAATTTCTATCACTATCAGCTTCTATCTTCTCGATAGGTTGTTTGGTATGTTTATGCATTATTTGGTTAAGCCGCTTTTTTATGTTCACTAGTTCTCGTGCATGTATTTCAATATCGGAAGCTTGTCCGCGCACTCCACCTAAAGGTTGGTGAATCATAATGCGGCTATTAGGAAGTCCGAATCGTTTTTTTTCGGCTCCAGCAGCCAGAAGCAAGGCTCCCATACTTGCAGCTTGACCAATACAAATAGTTGAAACATCGGGTTTGATGTATTGCATAGTATCATAAATTGCCAAACCAGCAGTTACTGAGCCACCGGGGCTGTTTATATACATAAAAATATCTTTATCTGGATCTTCTGCTTCTAAATGCAAAAGTTGAGCCACAATTACATTAGCCACGTTATCATCTACTATAGAACCCAGGAAGATTATGCGGTCTTTTAAAAGACGAGAATATATATCATAAGAACGTTCGGCTCTTCCACTTTGTTCTACTACTATTGGTACATAAGGCATGGCTTACTCCTCTTCTTCTTTGCTGTTTTCTTTCGTTTCTTTGGGAAGTGGAACGAATTTGGAATTATCTTCTATTATTTTTAAAATCTTTTTTTCTTTTATTGCTGTTTTAAAGTCGTCACTCTCGATCTGCTTTTTATACATTTTTTTATATTTTTCAGTATCCATGTTCATATTGGCAGCATTTTCATCGATAGCTTTTTCAATATCCTTATCTGTTATTTCAATATCTACTTTCTTTTTCAACTCTTCCAAAATAAGTTGGCTTTTCAAGCTATTCTCTGCCATTTGATAGTACATTGGAGCAATTTTATCAACTTCCATTTTGTAAGCATCAGCATAGGGTTTTGCCATTTGTTCCGAATACTGTTTTACCAATGATTTGGGAACTTCAACCGGATTTTCTTCTACCAGTTTATTCAGAATTGCGTTTTTTTTCTGCTGAGCATTATCTTTTTCAATTTTTTTCTTTAGTTCCTTATCGATTTTATCTCTCATCTCTTCTACAGATTCATATTCCATATCTTTGGCAAAATCATCATTTAGTTCAGGAATATTTTTGCGCTTAACCGATTCTACTTCTACTAAAAACTCGCGGTCTTTGATATTTTCGCCAATTTCGTCATCTTTAGATTCCTGATTTTTAGTAAAAAGTTTGGTTTTGGTTTCAAATCCAGGCTTAATTCCTATCATTTTATTATTAAAACTTTTGCAATATGCATTGTCGCCTACTGTGAATTCACGTTCTATTTCTTTGGTTACATTCTCTTCTTCGTCTAAGAATTTTATTTTAGCTTTAACAATATCACCTTCTTTTGATTCTTCATCTATCTCTTCTATATTAGCCATACGGTTTCGGAAATCTTCAATAGTAGAATCAATCATTTCTTCTTTAAATTCTATTGGTTCGAAAGGAATTTCCAGGTCTTTGTATTTTTTTATTTTAACTTCGGGCATTACTTCAAATTTGAAGGTTACTACAAGGTTCTTTCCTTTTTCCCAATCTATATCGGAAGCTTCGCCCTGATTAACTGGATTAACATTTTCTTTTTCCAAAGCTTCCTTGTAATATTCGCTGATCGATTTTTTGTAAAACTCTTCTTTTGCATAGCTGCCGTAATTTCTTTCTACTAATGAAAGAGGAGCTTTACCTTTCCTAAAACCAGGTACAGCTACAAGATTTTTGAAATTACGCAAAACCTTCTTGTAATCTTGTGAAGCTTGTTCAGCATCGACTGTTATCTTTAATTCTCTTTCACAGGGTGATATTTCTTTGATCTCTGTTTTCATATTAATTTGTCCTTTTAAAAAATTTGGTGCGAAAGAGGGGACTTGAACCCCTACGAGAGCATTTCTCACTGGATTCTAAGTCCAGCGCGTCTACCAATTCCGCCACTTTCGCACTTATATTATTTATTCTTCTTTTTATTCAAAAGTTCTGTATATTTCTTCGTATTTTTTTGTCAATTCTGGGTTATTGGTTTTTCTGGCAGACTGGTAAAGTAGTTGCACTGCCTCTTTAGCATTGTTATCAGCATCAAACCATCTTTTGGCATAGTCTAAAACACCTTCGTAATCTTCTTTTTGATATAGTTGATAACTTAGCATAGAAAGGAAATCAATGTTATCTGGTTCCAATTCAATAGCTTTTTTCAATAATTCCACTGATTTTTCTGTTTTATTCAAACGTATAGCCAGGTTATTAGCCATTAAAATAGCATCAATATCATCTGGTAACATTTCAACAACTTTCATATAGGCTTCGAAAGCTTCTTCTTCCATGCCTGCATTGGTGTAACAAATAGCCAAATTATATTGATGATTGGGATCTTCTGGATCTATATCTGTTGCTTTTTCATACCAATTGGCCGCTTCTTCAAAATTTTGTTTATTAAAATAAATACTGGCAATTTGAGAAGCAAGAGCATCATCTTCGGTGTTTATTGAAGCTGCTTTTTTTAACCATACCAGCGCACTATCGGTAACTTCTTTTTGTATAAAACTGTTAGCAATCATTGTTATTACGTTAGCACTATCGGGAGTTTCAGCATAAAGTTTTTTATATTTCGCTATGGCAGTATCAAAA
>JAXHUB010000087.1:0-9234 GCA_034189845.1 Candidatus Cloacimonadota bacterium
ACCAAAAGCATCATATAAAAATAGATGTTTCGGAACGCTCGAAAGCCATTCTTCACCACGAATAACATGCGTTATTTTCATCAGATGGTCATCTATAACGTTTGCCAAATGATAGGTTGGGAATCCGTCCGATTTCATTAAAATCTGATCATCAACTGTTTGCCACGGAATTGTGACTTTATCGCGTACTTTATCGTAAAAAGTTATCTCTCCCGTTTTAGGTGTTTTTTCACGAATAACATAGCTTTGACCAGCTGCGATGCGCTTTTCCACCTCTTCTTTGCTCAAATTGCGGCAGCGTCCATCGTAACGGGGATCAAGACCTTTTTCTTTTTGCTCTTGTCGCATTTTTTTCAAATCCTCGCTAGTGCAGAAGCAGTGATAAACAGCGTCCTTTTCTAACAAAATTTTTATATATTTATTGTAAATCTGGGTTCTTTGAGATTGTAGATATGGCCCTACCTCACCTTCTTTACCGGGTCCTTCATCGTAATCTATACCGCATAAATGCAGGGAGGATATAAGGTTTTCTACTGCACCTTCCACGTAGCGGCTACGATCGGTATCTTCTATTCTCAGCAGAAATTTTCCCCCGGTTTTACGAGCATAAAGGTAATTGTATAAAGCAGTTCGCAGTCCACCAACATGTAGATAACCGGTGGGGCTGGGGGCAAATCTAACTCTTATTTCATTTTGCATTGTGTCTCCCATTTTTAGTTTTTCTCAGATTTTCAAAATTTATTTTTTCAAGCTGGTGTCAACTATAAAGTTATTTGCTTTTTCTTATAAAAAATTAACAGTTTAACTGTAAAATTTAGAAAAGTTCTTGACTGTAGAAAAGCGAAAATAGAAAATCAAAAAAAAATGGAGGTAAAAATGAGAAGAATTTTAATCATTTTATTAGTGGTTGTGTTTAGTGCTCTTAATGCTGTAACTATTTACGACATCCAGTATCCAGAAGATGCTAGTGGGGCTTCGCCCTATGTTGGTCAGGAAGTTACCACTACCGGTATTGTAACTGCAGTGGGTTTCAAAGGTTACGATGATAATATTTTCATTTCAATGCCCGAAGGTGGCGAATTTAGCGGTATCTACTGCTATGCAATTGGTAATGAAAGTCTGCAATTGGGTGATGAAATAGAAATTACAGCTACAGTAGAGGAGTATTACGAGTTCACTGAATTAGTTGATGCAACTAATGTTACTGTACTTAGCTCTGGTAATCCTGTTCCCGAACCTGTAAATTTGACTACTCAAGAACTTTCCACTATGGAAGAATACGAAAGCGTTTTGGTTAAACTTACCGATGTTTATGTTTCTAGTGCTCCTGATGAATATGGAGAATGGTATGTAGTAGACGAAACTACAATTACAGCTCAAATTGACGATGGATTTTTCTATCTTGACTCTGTAGACCCACCAATCGTGGTAGAAGTTGGGCAGTCTTGGGGAAGTTTGATAGGAATAGTGGATTACAGTTATGATGAATATGCGTTAAACCCAAGAACTCCCGAAGATATGACACAAGAATCGAATACTACTCCAAACACAGTTCCTGCAGCTGCCAAGTTGGAAGGTAATTATCCTAATCCGTTTAATCCAGAAACTACAGTATTCTTCACTCTTACTAATCCGGAAAAAGTGGAAGTAGCTGTTTATAATCTACAAGGCAAAAAGGTAAAAACATTAGCTAATTCAGATTATTCTGCTGGACAGCATCAAATTATTTGGAATGGAACCAATGATAATGGAGAAAGTGTAGCTAGTGGAATTTATCTTTATAAAATGAAAGCAGGGAAATATACTTCTGCCAAGAAAATGATCTTGATGAAGTAAACAGATAATAACCCAATAGGGGAGGAAAAATGAAAGAGTTCTGCAAAAAACTGTTTAAATATGCGATTTTTGCAGCAGTTGTTTATTTTGGTTTCAAATTGTTTGAAAGAATAAAATCTGCAATAGAGATTAGTAAAACTCTGCCTCAGTATTTAGAAAACGTGGTAGGTGAAAAACCCAAAATGAATGTAAATGTCAATTTCAGTAAAGCTGAGGTTTCACTAGGCTTTTCTAAGGAAGTTATAGAAAAACACAGTGACCTTGAAAGCATCATAAAAGAGTATATTGAAGACTTTTATCCTGCTGTTCCAACCAGTTGCGTGAATATCGATATTTATTCTATCGACTAATTTCCAAAATTAATTTAGTTTAAGGCGGTAGTTTTCTCTACCGCCTTTTTTTTTTACACTTGACTGCTAAATAGGAATAATAATATTAAGAAATACTTTTTTTAAGGGAGCAAAAATGGCTAGACTTTTCGGTAAGGAGTATCACGAACTTTCAAATTCCTGGTTTTTTAAAAGCAGTATAACAAATTTAAGTAAAAATGACATTTCCTATAAGAAATTTTTGGATGAAACTGGAAATGCAGTAATAAAATTTGAAACTAAAAATCCAAGAAAATTTCCTGCAAATTTGGAAATTACCTACGACATGCAACATTATAGAATATTAGAACATAAATGCAGTATTTGCGAAGCGGAAATCTGTTCGCATTATCTTTCTATCTTGAACTATGCTTATCACAATATTTCCACAGATATTTTAAATCAGAATGTAGTACAAACCTATCAAACTAAAATGTTGAGTCATAATGAATATTGGCAGCGGGTAGCATTGAATGCAATAATAGAAATTAGTGATATATTTAATCAAAAAACTGATAAGATACGTTTTCATTTTCTTAGCTATAAACCAATGCACATTCGCATTATATCATTGCTGGCAGCTGGCCGAGAGGTTAAAGAAGAAGATATTCCGCATTTAAAAAGAGCTAATAAACAAAGCAGAGCTTTATGCGATACTGAACTACAGCTTCTTAGGAAATTGCAAATAGAAAAATGTTCATACAGTCGCAAAGGAACTTTTTTCACTATTTACAAGAAGGATTTTATTAAATTCTTTCCCACACTAAAAAATTTGCAATATAAGCTATATATAAAAGAAACTGGAGATAAAATAGAATTTTCCGAACAAGAATTCCATATAAACTTCCAAGTGAATAAACATAATAGCCTTAGCTATATCTTAAAAACTTCTACCAACGAAAAAATATCAGCGGTCTTTATAGGAAGAACAACTTATATTTTTAAAAAGAATGTTGTTTACAGCATCAATTTACCCTTTACAAAAGAAGTTGCAGAAGATATTTTTAAGGAAGGTTACATACTTAAACAGCAGGATTTGGTCTATTTAGCTTCCGTTGTAGCAAGGCAATTAGGTTTATTAAAATGTTATATAGATTTTTCTGAAGATATAAAAATCCCAGTAATACACCACAATACACCAATTATAACCTTTAAACTGCATAAAGAGGAAAATAGTATTTTGATGGACGGGATCTTGGATTATAAAGATGGTTCACAAATTCCTATGTCTGTAGTACGTTTCCCAGCCGAGCTTGTAAGATTTGACCAAAATGATATTGTAACTTGGTTTTATATCCCTCCCCAAATCAAGTATCAAATCTACGATTTTTTGCAAAAATTGCCAGAAGCAGAAACCAACAGGATAGAAAATAATTCCCAGCTTATCTTCACTGGTGAGGAAAACATTGCAGCATTGAAAAAAATTATTTTCGAGCATGCTTTGCCCAGTTGGAATATCATTCTATCTGAAGAATTGAAAAAGGAATTTGTTTATAAAGTTACTTTAGAACCTGTTATAAGAACGCATACTTCCGATAATATCAATTGGTTTGAATACGATGTACAGTATAAATACAAAGATATCACCTTCAGCCATGAAGAGCTTAAACGCTTTTTTAATACTAAAGAAAAATTCCTGAAATTGCAAGATGGCAGGCTATTATATTTCGAGAATAAAGACTCTTTTTACGAAGTAGAGAATTTATTAAAAAGAAGTAAAAAAGAGAAATCTGAGTCCTATAAGTTGTCAATTTACAACCTGCCATATGTTTACCAGCTAAGTTCAATTAAAAAGGGGGTAAAGATAGAAGGGGAACAATTTCTGGAAGAGATGTTTACTTCCATCTTGAGACGAAGAAAAAAAGTGCCTACCAGTGTGCCTCTAATTTTACAGCCAGTTATGCGTAGTTATCAAAAAGCCGGATATCAATGGTTGAAAATGTTGGAATACTACGGTATGAATGGAATTTTGGCAGATGATATGGGATTGGGAAAAACCATCCAAGCAATTTCTGTACTTTCCGATTTGCCTTCTTCTTCGCATAATATTGTTATTTGTCCCAAAACTTTGCTTTATAACTGGGGCGCTGAGATCAGAAAATTTAATCCTTCACTTAGCTATCTTATCTATGAAGGCAGTCAGAAAATAAGACGCAGCTATTTAGAAAATTTGAACGTAAATGTTTTGCTAGCTTCTTATTCCATTATACAAAATGATATAAAAAAGCTTTCGGAAATAGAATTTGACTATATAATTCTGGATGAAGCTCAACATATTAAAAATGCAGCTGCTTTGCGTTCAAAGGCTGTTAAGAAATTAAAAACCAAGCACAAGATGGTTCTCTCTGGCACTCCTATTGAGAATAATCCTTCGGAATTGTGGTCGATATTCGATTTTCTATTACCAGGCTATTTACCTTCTCATCGTAAATTCAAAAATGAGTTCAACGCTCAGGATAAAAAAGCTCAGCAAAGATTGAGTATGATGATTTCGCCATTTATTCTGAGAAGAAAAAAAGAAGATGTGTTAATAGAACTACCAGATAAACAGGTTCAGATCGCTTATTCTAAGTTAACTCCTGTTCAAGAAAAAATGTATCTGCAAGTATTGGATAAGGTGAAAAAGCGTTTCCAAGAATTTCCAGGTGACATCAACTATATGCATGTGTTAGCAGCTCTTACTAAATTACGTCAAATTTGTGATCATCCCTACCTTTCCGATCAAACTGCAAAGACTGAAAGTGAACTTTCGGGTAAGATGGAGCTTATTCGTGAGATTGTTTTAGAAGCTAAAGAAAGTGGGCGCAAGCTGCTGATTTTTAGCCAGTTTGTACAAATGTTAAAATTACTAAAACAGATGATGGGAGAACTCGACATTCCTTTTGAATATATGGATGGTTCGACCAAAAACCGCCAAAAACGTATTGATAATTTCAATAATAACAATAAAATAAGAGCTTTTCTGATAAGTTTGAAAACTGGTGGATATGGGTTGAATTTAACTGCTGCCGATACAGTTTTAATAAGTGACCCGTGGTGGAATCCCATGGGAGAAAACCAAGCAATAGACCGCGCACATCGTATTGGTCAAACCAAAAAGGTAATGGTGTATAAAATGATTACTCAAGGCACAATTGAGGAAAAGATTTTAGAATTACAGCAAAATAAACGTGAACTTTTCGAAAATCTTATAGAAAAAGGACAGAATATTATAAAAAAAATAACACCAGAAGAGTTGCAAAAACTATTTGAATATTAAGAGGTTAAGATGGAATATTTTTATTCTATAAAAAAAAATAGGAACTACAGGTGTAAAATAAAACGCTCGGAATTTATTGCTCATCTGGCTTATGTAGAAACTATCGAGGAGGCTAAAGAATTTATTTCGCAAATTTCGGAAGAGCATAAAACAGCTACCCATAACTGCTGGGCATACATAGTGGGGGAAAAGGGAAAAACTTATCATTGCTCCGATGCCGGCGAGCCTTCTGGTACAGCTGGTAAACCTATACTTAATGCTTTAAAAAAAAACAATATGACTAACATTGCTGCTGTGGTTACTCGTTATTTTGGTGGAGTAAAGCTGGGTATTCCCGGACTAATAGAAGCTTATGGCAAAACTACCGAAGCTGCTGTGAAGAAAAGTCCGCTAAAAAAACTGATTAAAACAGTTGATTTTCAATTTTCTACAACATACGAATTTATTGAACCGCTGAAATATAACATTAAAGAAAAGCAAGGTAAAATTACTGATATTAAATACGGTGCAGATGTGAAGCTGGTAGTAGAAGTAGAGCATCATTTACAGAAATATTTTCAGAATTATTTACAGGAAATGGAAAAAGCTGGTAAATTAAAACTAAATTAAACACCTTTTTTATGTGGTGACCAGATGTATTTATGTAACTGAAGTTGTAAGCGAACCGACAGTCTATCCGCAATCATCCATTTTGCCAACTTAGCTGGAGGTAATTTTTTGAAAACAGTGGTAAACAAGATTTCGTAACCTTCTAAATTGTATTCGGATTTCTTTTTGCAAGCAAAATCGTAATCTGCTCTGTTAGCCAGTACAAATTTTATCTCATCTGTTTCTCTATTCAAAAACTGAAGATTTTCCTGTTTGAAACTTTCTGATTCGCCGCTACTAGGGCATTTTATATCAACTATTTTGTGAACAAATTTAGGTACATTTTTAAGAAAAAGCGAACCATTTGTTTCCAAAAGAATTTTGTAGTTCTGGTTATGTAACTTATCACATAATTCGTAAATTCCCTTTTGCAGCAGAGGTTCACCACCGGTTATTTCCACTAGTTTTATCGGAGAATATTTTTTTATTTCATCTAAGACTTCATCGCTGCTCATTTTAAACTTTTCTATGTAAGCATATTTGGTATCGCAATAGCTACAGCGCAAGTTGCAACCAGCTAAACGAATAAATATGCAAGGCAGTCCAGCCCAGGTAGATTCACCTTGAAGACTGCAAAAAATCTCTGCTAATTTAAGCATGATAGGCTAAAAAAGGAAATTTTTTGTGGTATCTTAGAATTTCGTCTATTTCTTGGGTTGTTTTTTCCGGATGACCGTAAATGAACTTTTCGGTAGTTTTGGTTGGGAAAAAGTAGTAGTTAGAAATTTCAATTTCGAATGAAGCCAGCAGTTTTTTATCACCCCAAAGAGGTAAGCCGTTATAAACTAGTAATTTAATGTCATTATGTTTAATTTTAGTTAAGTTTTTGAATGGATCCTCATGTAGTTTACGAGTAACTAGTAGATGAGGAGTTTCTTGGTTCAATTTGCCAAAAGTAGGTGGTAAGAAAAGTGCTTTAGCAGCATTTTCGGTGCACATTTTATAAATTTCCTTAGAAGTAAGTTTAGGAAATAACTCGGAAATGTATTTTATTTCCTGCAAAAGATTTAAATTTCCGCTCATTGTAGAATCGGTGCCTAATACTAAATTAACACCGTATTTTTGGCAGGTATCTACATCTATTGTTTTTCCAATTAAGAACATATTAGAGCCAGGACAAATACAAATAGAAGTTCCAGCTTCAGCGCATTTTCTTATTTCTTCTTTTTTAAGCGATATCCCATGAATTATTAGTGTATTTGGTTGTAGCAATCCTTCTGCTTCTAATTTTTTAAAATCTTGTTTAGCAGCTTCATCTATACCTTCAGCTAAGTGTAAAATGAAAGGCATTTCACCGCGGCTGTCCAACCATTCTTCCTTAGCACTTTTGCCTCCCCACCAATTTCCTAAAGAAAGCGAGTGACATTGGGTATATTTTTCTATAACTTTAATAGGAAAACTCTGGTAATATTCGTGTTTTTGCTTAGGCTCGTGGTCTTGCACAGCAATACAGCCAGAAAATATGTTTTTGTAGATTCCTAAATGGGCGAGTAGCTTCACTCTACCTTTGGTTAAGTCCCAGCTGCCATCGTGTTTCCAAATTTTATTACGTTCCAAATAGGAAGCAGAAGTTTTCATCTCTTCTACCCATACATCGGTGGTTTTGTAATGTCTGTTTTTACCGGCTCGTGGAATCCAATTTCCTATAAGGTGGTCGTGGCTGTTTATAAGTGGAGGATAGCTAATAGACTCTGCAATATCTAAATTCTTCTTTAAAAGTTTGCTTTGTAAATTTACCGTTGTGTTCTGCCTTATTTTATCGGAAGAAAAAACGGTAATATCACATTTAATTTGCATTTATCCCCCTATTAAGTAGATTAATTAGTTTTAAATTTTTTTATAACTTCAGGGATCACCTCGAAAAGGTCTCCAACCAAACCTAGGTCGGCAACTTTGAAAATAGGTGCATCGGGATCTTTATTTATAGCGATGATATAGTCGGCAGATTGCATGCCAGCAAGGTGCTGAATAGCACCCGAAATGCCAACAGCGATGTATACTGTGGGTTTAATAGTCTTACCAGTTTGTCCTACTTGATGCGGGTAGCTTATCCATTCGGCATCTACAGCTGCCCTAGAAGCGCCAATTGCAGCATCCAGATATTCTGCTAGATTTTTTAGTAGTGAGAAGTTTTCCGCTTTTTTTAATCCACGTCCACCAGAGATAACGAAATTAGCTTCGGTTAGGTTAACCGTTTGAGTTTCATCAGGCTGCGAGCCCAGAAATTCTGCAAACTTGGTTGCTTTGGAAAGATCAACATTTTCCTGAATAATTTCCCCGGATCTTTTGCTATCGGGCACAGCGGGATCCATAACTTTATGGCGCACGGTAGCCATTTGCGGTAGGTGGTTTGGGGTAACTATTGTAGCCATAATATTGCCACCAAAAGCGGGACGGGTTTGTATTAGATTACCTGTTTCGTCGTCGATTTCTAACCCGGTGCAATCTGCAGTAAGACCGGTTTGTAATTTGGTAGCCACGCGGGGGATAAAAGAGCGGCCGGTAACAGTAGCACCAGAAATTATGATTTCTGGTTGGTATTTTTTAGCTAATGCTACAAAAGCATCAGCATAAGATACGTCCAAAAAGTTTTCCAGCTCTGGTTGGTCTACAACTAAAACTTTATCTGCTCCCAAGGTGATAAGTTTATTTGCTAAATTTGCTATTTTATGACCAAATAGTACAGCAGAAAGTTGAGTTTCTTTTGTATCGGCCAGCTGACGTCCTTTTCCCATAAGTTCTGCCACTACTGGTTCCAGTTGACCATGTTTTTGCTCAGCAAATACCCAAACTCCATTATATTGGCTGCGGTCTACAGCATGGGCGCCATATTTTCTTATTATAATTGCTTCTACGGGGCAAACGCTTACACAAGCGCCGCAAAGTGTACATTTGTCAGCATCTATTTCTGCTGTATCATCAACAATTTTTATAGCATCGTAAGCACAGGCTTTCAGGCAAAGTTGGCAGCCAGTGCATTTATCTTTAATCACCTCTATCATAGTAAAATAGCTCCTTAATTAAGTTTATTTAAAAAGATTTTTTAAAATGGTTATATCGTCAAGTTTTTTGATGGAGACTTATTTCAACCTTACATGTTCAAATAGATTGATATTTGTTTTC
>JAXHUB010000088.1:0-2028 GCA_034189845.1 Candidatus Cloacimonadota bacterium
ATAAAATTTGGCATTTTATATGGTTCCTGTGGAAAAACATCCAAAGCAGCGCCTAAAAGCTTATTTTGATGCAAAGCCAGTTTCAAAGCTTCAATATCTACCACTCGCCCCCGTGCAGTATTTACCAGCCAAAAAGGCTGTTGCAAAGAATTTAGCATTTCCATAGAAAAATAATGATAGGTTTTGCTGGTAAGCGGAGTATGAAAACTAATTAGATTGCACCAACTTAATCCCGCTTCCAATTCAATCTCTTCTACTTGATTTTGCTGCCAATCTTTTTGGTTTAAATAAGGATCATAGGCCTTTACCTGTGCCCCCAAATACTTCAGTATTTTTGCTACTCGGTAGCCAACTCTTCCCAAGCCGATAATAAGTACTTTTAGATCGGTAAATTCCCAACTGTTCCCAATAGTTTCCCGCCATTGGTATTTAGCAATTACTTGCTTTCCAAGTTGCTGATGTTTAACCATAGAAGCGATAAAAGCTATGGTATGTTCTGCTGCTGAAATAGCATTGGCATTGGGAGTATGACAAACAGTAACTTCTCTTTTTTTTGCTTCTGCCAAATCAATATTATCGTAACCAGTTCCAGCCCTTATTATTAATTTCAATTTAGGAAATTGTTCAAACTTTTCTTTGTTAAAATCTGTGTAAGTACGAATAATTGCTATTTGTGCATTTTTATCTTCTTTGCTAGTAAAAAAATGTTGCCATCTTTTTTCCTGCAATAATTGCCAAAAAGATTGCGGCATTTTTTCTAAAACAGCAGTTAACATTATTTTAAATATCTATCTTTCAATTTGGCATAATTTTGGGCATGTTTAATTAGCTCAGCTACCTCTTTCTCACTTATTGTTTTTACTATTTTAGCAGGGATGCCCATGAGCAAGCTTTTGGGAGGATATTTTTTTTTAGGCGTAACCACTGCCCCAGCAGCTACAATGCTGCCTTCGCCAATCTCTGCTCCATCTAAAATAGTGGCACTCATACCAATAAGGCAACCAGTGCCTATTTTACATCCATGGATAGTGGCTTTGTGACCTATAGTGACATTTTCACCGATCTCGACTGGAAAATCAGTGTCCACATGTACAACAGTGCCATCTTGTACATTGCTACCATTCCCAATTTCTATATAATTTATATCAGCTCTCAGCACGCATCCAAACCATATTGAACAATTTTCGGCAATGCGACAATCACCAATGATTTCTGCACTATTTGCAATCCAACTTTTTGCTCCAACTTGCGGTTTTTTCTTTTCAAAGTCTTTTATCATAATATCCTTCCTCAATTTTTTCCATAGTTTTAAAATTTATTTTTGCTACTTCCTTCAACTTATCCTTACCATACTTCTGGGAAAAACTTTGGGCAGTTTTTATTACGTTGTAATTAGCACCTTTAGGAAATTTCATCTGATACTTATTTTCTAGCATTTGCATATTTTGCAAGAAATGATAACGAGCAATAATCGAAGCCGCTGCTACTGCCGGATCCTGCTCGGCTCGTACTACATTTTTTATCCTAATTTGTTGTAAATCCTTTAGACTAGCCATCAAATTGCGGTTAGAAGTAAATTTATCAACAACAGCACCAGAAAAATCAAACTCTTTATGTAAATCTAATATTAAGCGAGCATGCATCCAAGCAAGTAGCTCATTCAACTTCTTACCCTGCTGTCGAAACTTAGCATAAAGCTGATTATATTTGGCAGGATTTAACACTACAATTTTTATTCTTTTATTGTATTTACCATAAAGCTGTTGGGTAATTTCAGTAATATTCTTGTCTGTAATTTTTTTGGAATCCTTTACGCCAGTAGCCAACAACTCAGAAAGCTCATTTTTTTTTACAACAAAAGCAGCAGCTACTAGCGGCCCAAAAAAATCTCCTTTCCCAGATTCATCACTTCCGCACCAAATTCCCCATTTATGAATTAATTCTGTCTCTTCTTCTTTTAAAACTCGTTTAAATTCAGCTCGCAAAGTATTTTTGGAAGAACCACCTACCACTGTAGTAATACCTTTT
>JAXHUB010000089.1:0-5298 GCA_034189845.1 Candidatus Cloacimonadota bacterium
ATTCAATTATTAAAAAAGATTAAATATATGCTCTACAATCAAAAATATACTATTGAGGGAGCACGGAAAAAATTAAAAGATCAACAAAAAAATAAAGAGCAAATACATTTGGATTTTGTTCGAGATAATAAAGAGATAAAAGAAAATATAATCCGAGAATTAAAAGAACTGCGCCGTATAATAAAATCCCCCGCTGGAAATAGCGAGGGATCTTCTTAAGGGGGAATTATTTTCTTTATTTTCCTGTATATTTCATCTTAGCAGGCTTTTGAATTCTTGGGTTTTTATGATGTTGACTACGATGATTGAACATAAGTTCTTTGGCCTTTTCTTGTTGTTCCGGTGTAAGTAAATTCCATCTCTCTTCTTGATATTCGATTCTTTTTATGGCCTGTTCTTGTTTTTTATTGTAAATATCTTTTACAATATTTTTCGCTTTATTGAAGTTTTTGTTTTGTAATGCTTCACGTTTGTCTATGTTTAGAATCTGTGTTTCCGAGCGAAACTGGATCATATCCTTCTGCTGATTGACACGTATTTTATCTAGTTTTTCAAGCTGAGTTTCTGTAAGGTCAAGTTCTTCATAACAAGTTTGTCCATCTTCTTCATTCATTCTCATTCTGGGAACATCTTGAGCATCCCATTTTCTATTACCATCATTAATTTCACGTCCGCCCCATGCGAAAGCGCTTGTTACCATTGCTACCAGGGTAAGGGTTATCAATAGTTTTTTCATTTTATCCTCCTATTTATTGGTTTTGAATTTATAGGGTTGCCGATTTGGCTGCTTATCATAAAAATAGCGGGCAGCTTTTTCATCACTCATCTTCATTCTCATCTCTATAAGTGAAATTCCTACTTGGCGCTCCATTTCGTATTGCTTCTGTAAGGTTTCTTCTAATTTATTTTCCAACTCTTTTCTTGTAACCTGTGGTTTAGCTAGTTCTTCCATAAATTGTTGGCGACATTGAATATATTCACGTCTGAAAGGCATTACTTGACTTTTATGTTTTTTAAAATTTTCTCTTAAAGGAGCTGGGGCTATGTGTGCAGGCACGGGAGGTTTATTTGCTTGATGATAAATAAAACCACCAATGAAGGCAATATTGAAAGCCACAGACACAATAAGTAGTATTTTATAAATTCTTGGCATCATTTTTCTGTTCCTTCCAAGTAACTATAAATAGTATTAGTTCCTAAAGTAAAATTTTCTTGGGAAGTGTAATCGGAAAATGTTTGAGTGCTGAAAATAAATCCTAATACGAGGGCAGCAACAACTGAGGCAGCTACTGGAATTTTTATAAGTCCACGCGGTGTAGGGTTTACTTCGCGTGCATTTGCTAAAATACGTTGCTCTAAATAAGATGGAGCAGGTTGAATATGTACATCTTCTAAAGCTGAATTTAGCTCTTGCAATTCTATTAGTTTAATTTTGCATTCCGAGCACTGTTTCAAGTGTTTATCTATAAAATCTATCTGCTTGCTATCTATCTCTTTATCTAAATAGGCATTTATTTTTTTTGTCCATTTGCATCTTTTTTTCATTTTCATCACCTCATTTAATTAGACATCAATGTGGGAAAATCCTGCGAAATTATTTTTTTTAGCTTCTTTTTTGCTCTTACCAATCTAGAATCAACAGCAGAAACACTGGTATTTAAAATTTTTGCTATTTCCTTGTAACTTAAATTTTGATAAAACTGCAACTCCAGAATTAGTTGATATTTTGGGGGTAGTTTTGCCAGCGCTGTTTTGATTGTTTTTTCTTTTACTGCTAAATTGTTTTTATCCTCTTCTGGCTGGCTGATGTTGAGTAGGTCTGCTTGAGTATATGTTTTATTTTGTTTTTGTTTTTTTATATGATTAAGAGCTTTATGATATGCTGTTTGAAAAAGATAAGCCTTATAGGAATCTTTTTTTACATTTTTCATATGTTTGTAAAAAGCTAGAAAAACTTCTTGTGTTAGATCTTCTGCATCTTCGGGATTGCGTAGTGTTTTCAGCAAAAAACCGTAGATATTATCTTTGTAAATTCTAACAACTTTTTCAAAAATCATTATATTTTTAGCCATATCCTCAAAAATTTAAGTTTTTCTATTTACTAAGACAACTAATTTCCAAAATACTGCACTTTTTATTGGGAAAAAGTTTGGGAAATTTAAGTAAAAAAGGTGAAATCAAGATAAATAAATATTTGGAAATTCCTTGCCAGATAATAACATAGATTTTTTTTTGAACTAAAATAGCTCAAAATAGGAAGGTGTATGATGTCTAAAGTATGTGATATTTGTGGAAAAGGTGCTTTAAACGGGAACTATAGAAGTCATTCAACTCATGCTACCAAGCGCAAGTTTTATCCTAATCTTCAAAAGATGAAAGTAGAAATAAACGGTAAGGTTAAAACAGTTAGAGTTTGCAGTTCCTGCTTAAAAGCAAATAAAGTAAAAAAAGTTATTTAAAACTTAAAGGCCGGTTGCCAATCGGTTTTTTTCTTTTCAGGAGCCTATTATGGAAACAATTATTGAAAAGATTCAAGTGCCCGAAGGTTGCAATATAATCTACGGGATGTCGCACTTTATTAAAACGGTAGAAGATCTTTATGAAGCTGTTGTCAATAGTTTCCCGGGAATTAAATTTGGTTTTGCTTTTAACGAAGCTTCCGGACCTTGCCTGGTTAGAAAAGACGGTAACGATAGCGAACTTATTGAAATAGCTGTGGAAAATCAACGACGGTTGGGAGCAGGACATACTTTTTTGGTTATTTTACGAAATGCCTTTCCCATAAACGTATTGCCAGCAATTAAAGATTGCCGCGAAATAGTTAGCATTTATTGTGCTACAGCAAATCCGGTAGAGGTAATTTTAGCTCAGACTAAACAAGGACGAGGTGTTTTAGGTGTTATTGACGGTTTTTCTCCCAAAGGTATTGAGCTAGATACTGATATTTCCAACCGCAAAAAATTATTACAGGATTTGGGGTATAAAAGATAATTAATGCGTACTTTTCTTGCTTTGGAATTGCCAAAAGAGATAAAGGACTATTTATCGGAACTAACGCGGGAGTTAGCTGAGTTTTGTACAGATGAGGTAAAATGGGTTTCTCGAGAAAATCTTCATATTACTTTGCAGTTTATTGGAAAAACACATCCCGAGGATATTAAAGAAATATCGGCTTATGCAGCACAGCAATTCCAAAAAATTGAAGACTTGCAAATGCATTCGCCTAACTTGCAAATAATTCCTGCCAGAAGACCAAAAATAATTTGGGTTAGCCTGCAAACAGAAAATAAAGAATTATTCAAAGCTGCCAAGAGAATTGGAAGAAGACTGGAACAATTGGGCTACGAAATTGATAGAAGACCATTGAAACTGCATGTTACCTTAGGCCGGGTGAAAAAAAGATTGCCAGAAAAAGTTGTTAATTTTACTTTAACAAAAGAAATTGAATTTTCTAAATTAAAGGTTCCGGGATTAACTTTATATAGGAGTTATTTAAAACCAACGGGACCAGAATATGAAAAGTTAGTTGAAATTCCAAAGGAGTAAAATATGACTACAAAAAATAAAGATTCAGCATTAAATACCGCAATGAAACAATTAGAGAAAAAGTTTGGTGTTGGCACAATTATGAAAATGGGCGATAAACCCAAAGCTTCCGTTAGTACCATTTCTACAGGTGCTATCAACCTTGATGCTGCTTTAGGTATCGGAGGAATTCCCAAAGGCAGAATCACCGAGATCTACGGAGCAGAAGCTTCTGGAAAAACAACCCTGGCACTGCATATAGTTGCTGAAGCCCAAAAACAAGGAGGCAAGGTTGCCTTCATAGATGCAGAACATGCTTTAGACCCTGTTTATGCTGGAAATATCGGAGTAGATACTGAAGAACTACTGCTCTCTCAACCAGACGGAGGTGAACAGGCTTTGGAAATTGTGGAAACTTTAGTGCGCAGCAATGCTATCAATCTTATTGTTATCGATTCTGTGGCTGCCCTAGTTCCCAAAGCAGAAATAGAAGGAGAAATGGGTGATTCACATGTGGGGTTACAAGCTCGCTTGATGTCTCAGGCTTTAAGAAAACTTACCGGAGTTATTAGCAAATCGAATACTTCTGTTGTGTTTATAAACCAAACTCGAATGAAGATTGGCGTACCCTCTTATGTAAATCCCGAAACTACCACGGGAGGAGTTGCACTGAAATTTTATTCTTCTGTAAGATTGGAAGTTAGGCGAAGCGGCTCTATAAAACAAGTTGGAGGAGATGCTGATATTGTAGGCAATAAAACAAAGGTAAAGATTGTTAAAAATAAATTTGCACCACCTTTCAAAAAGGTTGAATTCCCAATTTTATTCGGAAAAGGAATTTCTGCACTAGACATCCTTATCGATATGGCCGTTAAAGACAATATTATCAAGAAAAGTGGCTCCTGGTTTTCCTATGGTGATACAAAGATAGGCCAAGGAGCGGAAAAAGTGAAGACTTTCTTAGAAGAAAATAATGATATTAAAGACGAAATCGAAAAACAAATAAGAAAAAAATTAGGTCTCATTTCAGCCTCAAATGAATCTGAAGCTAAAGAATAAATCTAAAACTATTTATTGGATTTATTTTGACGATGATATTTGGGGGATTTTGCCTGGCAAGGTCCTCCATTTTTTTGATTTAACCCAAGCTGGTGAATATGATATCGATAACACTTCTTACCAAAAAATTCAAAATGAATTGGAAAAATTCGCATGGGAAAAACTACTAAAATATTTGGCTTATAAAGAACGAAGTAGAAAAGAATGTGAACAATATTTGAAAAAACTGGGCTTTAGACCAAAACTGATTGAAAAATTACTGCAAAGATCTGAAAAATATAATTACATAAACGAAAAACGTTTTGCAGAACTATTTTGCCAAAATCAAATTGGGAAAGGAAAAAGCCAGCGCGAGGTGAAAACAAAATTATTTTCCAAAGGGATAGATGAAAAATTAATTAACCAAGTTCTAACAGAAAATTATTCACAACAAAAAAAAGAGGAGATTTTAGAAAAAAACATAAAAAAGGCTATTAGAAAATACTCCAATTTAGAAGAGAGAAAACGAAAAGAAAAAATCATAAATTATATGGTTCGCAAAGGGTTTGGTTACTACGACATTATTGAAAAATTAGATAAATAAGGGGAGGTTATGACAAAATTATATGAAATAATAGAAGCAATTCAAAAAAAGGCCAATCCAGCGCTTGCAATGAGCTGGGACAATGTAGGTTTGCAAATAGGAAGTGAAAATAAAGAAGTAAAAAAAGTACT
>JAXHUB010000009.1:0-3640 GCA_034189845.1 Candidatus Cloacimonadota bacterium
CAGCTATAATCTCTAGTTTCAATGATTTACCATTGCCATCTGATATTATTTTTATGGGAGAAGTTGGGTTAAATGGAGAAATCAGACCAGTTTCTCAAATTCAAATGCGCATAAAAGAAGCACTAAGGCTGGGTTACAAAAAAATTATTATTTCCAAAAAAGTACGTTTGCAAAGTTCTAATTTAATAAAACTAGAACACATTGGTCATCTGCTTTCCCAGCTAAAGAAATGATCAGACCAAGTCTTTCATATATGTGTTGAAAAAATAATGGGCAGCCGCTAATAATATACTACTAATTAAAATCGTAAGAACAATATCTCCTGAAAACCCATCTACATCCACACCCAAAGATGTACCGCAGGCTGGTGGATGTTCCACATTTGCTATTACCTTAACAAACATAGTAAACCCCACTGAAAGTGCCATCAATAATTACCTGGTACCATTTACAATGCAATTTGCTATTAAAAATGCTGCAATTGAACCAAATATTACTCCAGAAATATACCCGCCAACTACATTTCTCTCTTTGGCTGTTAAAGCATTTGGCATTGCAAATACTATAAAAGCAGAGGCACCAATAGAGGCAACATTTATCAAATGCTGTAAATGAAAGATGATAAGCAAGATATATATAAGCAACGTTGCTACTAAACTTTGCAAAATAAAATGTTTCCAATTGCGCTTGAAGTTTTAAATCGCTATTTCATCCATCCAAGATTATTCATTTTTCAACTATGATCCTTGGAATTTGTATTGGCAGTCGAGATAGAAGTTCATAATTTAAAAAATTGGAAAGTTCCGAAAATGACGCTACCGAAATTCTTTGTTTACCCTGTTTACCTATTAGTACCACCTCGTCATTTAATTTTACATTTTGTATATTAGTTACATCGGCTAAAAACATGTTCATATTCACGTAGCCAACCACTCTAGATTTTCGTCCTCTTATCAGAACATGCCCCACGTTACTAAGGCTCCTACGATAACCATGGTAATAGCCAATTGGAATTCCAGCTATTAATCTTTTCTTAGAAGCTAAAAAAGAATTTCCGTAACTAATAAATTCACCTTGCTTAACCCATTTCAGACTCATTATCTTTGTTTTCCATTGCAATACAGAATGCAGAGGGTCGCGAGTAAACTTTTTACTATCGGAAAGCAAGTTGTGCATCTTAGTTTCTTCACTAGGCCAAAATCCATAATGTGCTATACCAAAACGAACCATATCCATCCGAGTTTCCGGATAAATAAGTGCTGCAGCAGAAGAAGCAGTATGATAATAATTTGGAGTTATCCCTTTCGATTTTAAAAAATCTTTACATTTATTAAATCTATCCATCTGTTTTTGAATTCGCAAGTAGTTTGCCACACTTTCGGCACCGGCATAATGAGTACAAATACCTTCTACTTGAATATACTGGCTTTCCTCATTTACAAATTTTGCCACCTGGGGTAGCATTTCCCAATCGAATCCTGTTCTATTCAAACCAGTTTCCACCTCGATATGAATGCAAGCAGTTTTGTTCATATATTTTGCTGCTGCTATTGCCTTTTCTAGTCTATTAAAATCGAAAACGTAAAATGATATATGATTTTCGATAGCCCATGGAAGGTCCTCATTATCGATAGCTCCCATTATCATCAATTCGGAATTGGACGATTTCACCTTCAAAGCTCTCTCTGCTTCATAAGAATCGAAAACGGCAAAATAATCAACACCACAAGATTCAGCCATAGGCAGAAATTTTTCGATGCTGTGCCCATAAGCATTACCTTTGATAACAGAAGTAAATTTTACATCTTCACCTATTCTCTTTTTCAAATATCTAATATTCTGTTTTAATGCTTTTTTATTCAAAATTATGTACGACGTACTAAGCATACTTTACACCTTCAATATTGTATTAATTATTTCTAAATAAATCTCAACACTTCCCTCGATGATATCATCGGCGAAATCATAATATTCATTATGAAGCTGAGGATGATTCTCTCCTACTCCTATACCAAAAAAAGCTCCTTTATATTTTTTAGTAAAAAAAGCAAAATCTTCCGACCAAGGAAAAGGTTTCGCGTGATAAATAAATTCCCTATCTAATTTATGTGCTATTTTTTCTAGCAAATCAACACATTCTTCATTGTTTTGGGTAGCTGGAAAACTCTCTACCCAATCTATCACCGATTTCAATTCATAGGTGACTGCCAAACCTTTGGTGATAGAAATAGCCTTTTCACTTAATTTTTGCATTACTTTATCGGAATATGTTCGAAAAGTAGCCATAACACTTGCCTCTGCTGGAGAAGTTCCAAAAGCCACTTCACCTAGTTTTGCATGGATTATTGTAACTAGCGCGGCATCGCCTAAAGCTGTGTGCATTTGCGGTAAAGACAGCAAAGAATTTATAAGATCTGTCATTGCCAGCACGGGGTTATTCCCATTTTCGGGATGTCCGGCATGAGAAGTTTTCCCTTTAAAACTAGCAATAAAACCTTTGGAAGCTGAGGCAAACACTCCTTTTCTCAGAATCAACTGTCTCAAAGGATATCCTGGCAAATTATGCAGAGCAAACACATAATCTGGCTCTAAGTTTTTAGTTTTTAATACTTCAACAATTTTTCTTGCGCCTTCGGCGGTTTCCTCTGCAGGTTGGAAAAGAAGTATCACCCTACCATGTAATTTTTTCAGCTCTTGTTTTAGCTGGGCAGCTACTCCTATCAAAATTGTCATATGCCCATCGTGCCCACAAAGATGTGCTGTGCCATCTATTTTTGATCTGTATGGTATATCGCTTAATTCCCGAATAGGAAGTGCATCCAATTCTGCTCGCAAAAGTACTGTTGGACCAGAAGTTCTAGAGTCATAAACAGCAGCCACTCCATGCCCTGCTAAATTAGTGAAAATTTTGGTTGGAGAAAAAATAGCCAAAGTTTCTGCGATTTTAGAGGCAGTATTTATTTCCTTACCAGATAATTCTGGATATTGATGTAGTAATTTCCTAAGATCTATCAAATTATTTTCCACTAATCAACCTCCATTTCCAATTTACGAAATATGATATCAACCATAGCCTTGATCTTTTCGAAAGCATTTCTATAATGCTGATAATCTAACCCATAGGGGTCTGCTATATCGGAAGCGATACCACAAAACTCTGAAAGAGTGAAAACTTTGTTATAGCAATTTGGGAAAAGCTCCAACAGGTCAAATTTATGCTGCGCTGTCATAGTTAAAATAATATTACTAGACTCAACCAACTGTTTATTCAGTACTCGCGAAATATGACGCGCACCATCTATTTTTTCTTCTCTTAGTACTTCAAAAGCATTCTTAGAGATTGGATATCCTTCTGCCATAAAACCAGCTGAGCCTACTCGATAACTTAAATTCTCTTTGTCAATTAAATATTTGGAATAGTATTCTGCCATAGGACTACGGCAGATATTGCCCGTACATACAAACAATATCAGTGGTCTATACAATGCCTCTTCTATTGTGTCAATCGAAATACTACCCTCTCTTAATATGTTTAGCATACCGTTATCATAATCGATAATTGTGGATTGACTACTTTGCATAGTACTATTTTCCAAAATAGCAAAATCAAACCAATCTTCTTTCTTTTTTAATATTTCTT
>JAXHUB010000090.1:0-2964 GCA_034189845.1 Candidatus Cloacimonadota bacterium
GCAAAAGTGATTCTAGCTGTAATTCCTGTTCTCTAGATAAAACATTGGCATAATCATTCACAGTTCCTTTTAGTTGTGGTACTTCTAAAGCGTTTATACTAATAAAAACAAATGTTGCTAAAATTATTGGAATAATCCTTTTCATTACTACTCCAGTATCTCTATATTGTTGGAAAGTTCATTTTCATCGTCTTCTTTTATTGGAAAATGCTTCTGTAAAATTTTTCCACAGTCGGCGATTGCTTCTACCAAATTATCTGTAAGCTTATCTTCTTTAATGCCAGCTACAATATGGTCTACAATATTTTGCCACTCGTGCTGTTCAATTTTTTGATTAATACCAGAATCTGCAAGCAGCTCCACTCTTTTTTCCAAATAGGAAATGAATATTAGAATTCCAGTTCTGTCCCTGGTATAGGAAACACCAGAAAGCATAAAATACTGCAATGCTTTTTCATGAACTTTATCTTTTCTCACTTTTGCTGGAACAATTAAACGATCTATGTAAGAGATATTCGCTATAAAATAGGCGATAGCTATGATAAGAAATGTAGAAAATCCATAAAAAATAAGCAAATAGCTTACATTGTAATCCCAAAACATTCCCTGAAAAATATTTTGTATATCACTCCAAAAAAACATTAGCACAGTGAAATAAATAAATCCTATTACTACTGCAAAAAGCAGTTCATAGATTGCATAATCATAGCTTTCTTTAATAAAAGCAGTTGCTATCTCTCCGGAAGTTTTTGACTCAGCCTGTTCTACAGCTTCGCTTATTTTTTGCTTATCTTGTTCGGAGAATTTAAAAGCTGCCATATATTTCTCCTAAAATTCCACTGTTGGAACTGTTTCAGCGCCTTCAGCAGATTCAAAATATTGTTTTTCTTGGAATCCATATAAATTAGCTAAAATTACCTGTGGAAATTTTTTGATGTAAGTGTTGTAATCGCGGGCAGCTTGGTTGAATCGTTTACGCTCTACTGCTATTCTATTTTCAGTTCCTTCTAGCTGATCTTGCAGAGCTAAGAAGTTCTGATTTGCTTTCAAATCGGGATAACGCTCTACTACTACCATTAGTCTTTGCAAAGCACTAGTTAGATTTGCTTGAGCTTGCTGGAATTGTTCAAATTTTGCTGGATCGTTTAAAACATCATCAGAAACTTGTAATGATCCTCCAGCTTTGGCTCTGGCTTCGGTTACAATTTCAAAAGTTTCCTGTTCGTGTTCAGCATAACCTTTCACGGTATTCACAAGGTTGGGTATTAAATCGTAACGACGTTGATAAACGTTTTCTACCTGACTCCATTTTTCTTTAACATTTTCGTCCATTGTGACCATATTATTGTAACTGCCGGCAAAAAAAGAATATAATATTAAAACAACAACTACTACTGCAATAATCGCAATCAAACATCCTTTTTTCATTTTTTCCTCCACCTTCTAATATAAAAATTCTTCTTTAAAAGAATCGCCCAAATAACTACGCCAATTTGGTAAAGTAACCTCGTTGTCGTCATTTCCACTGTAGATAAGCCTATAATCACCATAACCACCTAAATCTAAAAAGATATAGGTTAAGTTATTTTGTAAATGATATTTCCAAATTTGGTATTCTTTCTGAGTGTATTTAGTGTTAATCCCCGTTCTTTCATTAATAATCTCGTAGGGAGCGCCATGTTTTATGTATATTCGTCCGCGAGCAGTTGTCCACCCATCTTGGTAATGAGAAAAATGAGTGTTTGCATATTCTACTCTTCGTGTAATCTCATCTAGGAATTCATTTTTTTCTGTTACGGGGTTTGGGTCACGATTTTTCCAAAACCGTTTAAGAAAAACACTTTTATCTTCATCATCCAAATCTTTGGAAAAGTTTTTCATAGGTGAACTGAAAAAATATTTTGCTAAGTTAAATTCATCTTCAATATTATCGAAAACTTGGTTTTGTTCAGCAGAAAAATCGCTTTCTTCAGTTTCTGCTGGCATCCATATCATAAGATAACCTACAACTATTAATAAAAATACTTTCATCTCACCTTCCTTCTACGATAACTAATATTCATTATCGCAGCTATATGACAATTGCGCTAATCCATTGCGCAATTGTCAAGCTTTGTTTATTTATAATATAATCGAAAAATATGGCAGAGATAGGAAAAAATAATTCAAAGATAGTTGCCACCAGCACTTTTATTTTTGTTAATCCATAATAATATAGGAAAATAGTACCTGAGCCGGTAGTTACAGCTATAATCAGAAAAAACTTCCAATGGCGAGGAGAAACTTGGTTTATTTAAGAAAATTTACCGGTGATTAATACAAAAATTAACATTAATAAAGCAGTTAAACCAAAACGGTAAAAATTAGCTGTATAGAAGTTGTATTTCATAAGTGCTTTTTTGCTGAAAACTGTAGAAGCACCGAAGGAAAAAACAGCAATTACTGCACAAATAGCAGCTTGCCATAATCTGTTTCCTGAATTTAGCTGAGGAAGATTTATTCCAAAAGTTAAAAAATAGCTCGCAAATATAGCTATAGTTGCCCAAGTAATAAAATTTTAGTGATCTTTTCTTTTAAGATTACTGCAGCTAAAGTTAATGCAAAAATTGGTTGCAGTTTCTGCAGAAGAACTACTATAAAAAGATGGTTGAATTGGAGCAAAAAAGGGCACGCACCATCGCCAAAGTGCCCAATGCTCCACCAAAAAAGGCTATCAGCATCACGTTTAGAAAATCGGTTAAATTCATCCGTTGCAAATGGCTATATTATTTATACAAAAAGGTGTTCATAATAACAAAATGAATAAAATACAGCATAAAAACTACAAACCCAACATCTAACTGAAAAAGATTGGGGTAAGATATACGCCATCGAATCCCCACAAAATAGCAGAAATTATTACAGCAGTAGAGGCAATTATTTTTTCCCCTCTATTGCTCATTTATGTATTCCTTAGCTTTTTTA
>JAXHUB010000091.1:0-2144 GCA_034189845.1 Candidatus Cloacimonadota bacterium
GCGCATCGACTTTTTCCATATCGGCCTGCCATTGCAAGTAGGAATTGCGGATATCTAACTCAATTTTTTCTTGGGTATCTTGCCTATCTAATTTGGCTTGTTTGAGTGTATGACGTGCTTTAGCTATTTTAGCCTTATTAGAAAATCCGGTAAAAAGGGGCATGCTGAAGCCTATTCCCACACTGTAAGAGCTGCCCCAATCATTGCTTTCTAGATTTTTTTCATATTGAGCAAATCTATTATAATCTGCATTTATTGCTATATTTGGCAGAAAATTTCCCTTTTCATAGCGCAAGTTTACTCTTTGTACTTCTACACTAAGGTCGGATAATTCCAATTCGGTTCTTGCTTCTAAACCTTCTTCTAGCGCCTGCTGTAAGGTTAGTTCAACGTCTTTGGGCAATTCGATTTCTCCTTCTAACTCGAAGTTGTTTCTAATATCCAAATAGTTTTGAAAATCTTGATAGGCTATTTTATAATTCTTTTTTGCTTCCAATACTTCCGGCTGCAGCTTCTTTACTTCTAACTCCGCTCTAAGTTTATCGTATTCAGAAACTAAACCCTCTTGGTACATTGCACTTACCTGATCGTAATATTCTTGGGCAAATTCTAAAGCCGATACTTGGATATCATAAACTTTTTGGGCTAAAATGGTTTGATAAAACTTCTCTTTGGTGGTTAGAATTATATCCTGTTCAATAATTTCATATTTTTTCTCTTGTAAATGATAAAGTTTGCCTGCAATATTTATTCCATTGATGAGTTTCCCTCCCATAAAAACGACTTGTGACAGTTCCAACCCACCAGAAAGAGAATATTCCTTTTGCTCTTCAGATGGTAAGATAACATTGTAAGCGTTATCAATATAATCTGCTAAAATATTGTCGTTGAAGGTAGCGGTAGTGTCTAACATACTGCTGGCACTTTGGTAATCTATTAGAGCAGATTCTGGCATTTTAGTTTTTTGAAACTGATATCCACCTGTCAATTTTAGCTGTGGCAGCAGTCCACCACGAACTTCGCGGTATTCTTGACGATATTTTTCTACTTCTTCTTTTGCCTTTTGCAGTTCTTTGTTATTTTCTTTGGCTATCTCAATAGTTTCGTTTAAAGTTAAACTTTTGCTAGCCAAAGAAAAAGTGAAAATTACCAGGATTAATGTTGAAATAAGATTTTTTACCATTTTTTTACTCCTGTTTTGTAGATATTCCGTTAAAAATAACATCGATGGATGTTTCTACCATATCATCAGTGTTCCAGTTTGCAATTTCGAATAACTTCCCTATGAATGTTCCATAACTAACTCCTAACAGCATTAATACCAATGAATCTGATATTTCACATGATAACCGATGTTTGTTTTTGCCTTCGGTGATTATCTGTTTTACCAGCTGAAAATCAAAATCCACAAGGGTATTATTTTGTTCCCTAAAAACTTCCTTTATGTGATGTGGTAATCCCTCTTTATCTAATAATTTTATGAACTGATGATTATTTTTCATAAAGTCAATTTTCAATTTCATGAATTCTTGCAATTTTTCTTTTGCACTTTTCTTCTGCTTCAATTTTTGTAATAAGTAGTTTTTGAAATTATCTAATTTAGATTTTAACATCTCGATCAAAATATCTTCTTTATTATCAAAATAATAATAAAGTGCCGTTTTATTAATTCCACATTCCAGAGCAATATCGTTTAAAGTAATTTTCTTTATACCATATTTTAGGAAAGCATTTTCGGCGGCTTGTATTATCTCTTTTCGCCTATCCATTTAATCCTCCAGTGTATTTTAACTTTTCATTATATTATTTAAAAAATAAAACCACGCTATAGTGGTCAAGTAAAATTTTATTTTTTTATTAAAAAATTCAAATATTACGGAAAGAAAATTATTTGTTGACGAACAGCGGCTTATTATTTTTTAAACACAAACAAAAGAAAATATCCGGGAGGACAGATGAAAAAGCTATTATTACTAGTATTGCTGTTTATTGCCGGTGTGGTTTTGCTGGCAAATTCAGATCTGGTAATGGAAATTAATATAGAAGGTAACGATAATATAGAAACTCAGCTTATCCGTTCATTACTCACTTTTGAAGTTGGTAGTAGCTTGCGTGCGGATGATATTTCAAGCTCAATAAAAAAT
>JAXHUB010000092.1:0-6931 GCA_034189845.1 Candidatus Cloacimonadota bacterium
CTACTGTTCAGGGAGATAGGGCTCCTCAGCAGATTATCGCAGGGATTGAATATTTCAACCAGCACACAGATGCCGATGTGCTAATAGTTGGACGCGGTGGAGGTTCACAGGAAGATCTTTTTTGCTTTAACGATGAGCAGCTGGCGCGGGCAATTTTTGCTTCAAAAATACCTGTAATTTCTGCGGTTGGACACGAAATCGATTTTACCATTTCCGATTTTGTAGCAGACTTGCGTGCTCCTACTCCTTCCGCTGCTGCAGAATTGGCTGTTCCTAATAGGCAAGATATATTAAATGTGCTCGATGGACTTTCCCATAAAATGAATATGTTTGCCAAACAGACTGTAAGTGATAAACAGAACCGGCTGTATTATTTGGAACGAAAACTGCAAAAATTTCATCCACAAACCATGCTTTATAACTTGGAGCAGAGGTTGGATAGTGCGTCGATGAAATTAACTTATTTGATGCGAACTGAAATTAATAGCTATCGACATAAAGTAGCTATTTTGCATGAAAAACTGCACGAGCTTTCGCCACAAGAAGCTTTGAATAGAGGTTATGCTATCTTGCGCCAGGAAAAACGGATAATAAGAACAATAAAACAGCTGCAAAAAGATAAAAATTTGGAGATTATTCTTAGTGATGGAAAAGCAATTGCCAAAATACTGGAAACTGATAGTTAGCCTAATAATATTGTTATTTGCTACGGGTTTACAAGCTCGTATTCAAGCTATATGGGTACCTTTTTGGGAACTAACTAGTAAAGAGAAGATAGATGCGATGGTAGAAGATGCCGATAGGAATGGTGTAAATCAGCTAATAGTGCAGGTACGCTATCGAGGAGATGCATTATATATTCCAAATAGAAGTAGCAATAATTTTTTTAATCCAGAAAGTAGTAATTATGCTGTGGAAGAAGGTTTTGATGCATTAGAATATGTTTTAGAAAAAGCACATCGGGAGAAGATAGAAGTGTTAGCCTGGCTTACTACTTATGTCATCACTCCGCACGATTTAGAAAAAATTCCCCAAGATCATCTTTTCTTCCAGCATCCAGAATGGATAACCCGCGATTTTGTAGGCAATGAAATAGCTGTAAAAAGCTATGAGGGTGCTTTTTTGGACCCGGGTATACCGCAGGTACAGGAATATATCTTCAATATAGTAAGCGATATCACTTCCAATTATAAAAATTTAGATGGAATTCATTTAGATTATATTCGCTATCCCGATCTGCAGTTTGGCTACAACGAGTTTTCTCGACAAATCTACAAAAAAGAGATAAAAGCCCAGGATGCTGAAAGTTGGATTGCATGGAAGCAAAAACAAATTTCAGATTTACTAATACGTATTTACAATCAAGTAAAATCAATTGATGAAGATATGTTGGTAACAGCGGCGGTAGTTTCCGATTTGAAGCAAGCTAAGATAAAATATTCCCAAAATTGGCCTTTATGGCTACAAGAAGGTTTTCTGGATTATGCGTATCCTATGGTCTATACTCCTTCTACAGGCAAAGTTAATTTGCAGTTGACCTCTTACAAAAAATTGGGGCTAAATAAAAAAATTGTGGTAGGGCTTAGAGCTTGGCATAATAGTCACGACTATAAAGTAGAGCAAATAAATTTGAAATTAAAGATGGTAAAGAAAATGCGTTTTGCAGGATCAGCGTTGTATAGCTATACTGGCATAAAAGAGCATAACTATTTTAGAGGTCTGAAATATTAGGAGGTGGTAGTGCGTTTAGATAAATTTATGAACAAATTGTGTTTGGTAAAGACTCGTTCTATAGCTAAAAAGGCGTGTGATAAGAATTTGGTGAAGATAAACGATAAAGTGGCGAAATCTAGTAGCAAAGTGAATGCTGGTGATGTGTTAGAGTATGAATTATATGGTTATAAAAATCGTTTAAAGATAACCAAGGTGCCAAAAGGCAATGTTTCCAAATCACAAGCGCCAGAGCATTATGAAGTGCTAGAGCGGGAGAAATTGGAAGTGTAAGTAAGCTGAAGACATAAAATAATTTTCAATGTAGAAATAAGAGTTAGCGAAAATAATTTCCAATAAAATAGGGAGCATGAAAATTCACACTCCCTGCATTTTAAAACTGCCCGATCAGTATTTTTCTAGTTCTTCATCCAGTTCTTTGAATGACTGTGAAGCTTTAAAAGCATTATAAAGAGCTTCTTCTTTTTTGATTTTATCAACCAAATTTTCGTTAATAGATTCTTTAGGGATACTAACACGAACGAAAGTTTTATAACGATCGTTTTCGATTATTATGGTTTCTTGCTTTGTTACCATTGCATTGGCAAATTTGGAATTGGAAACCACTTTAACAACACTGCTGGTTAGAGCAGTAACTGTTGGGTCTTCTACACCAGCTTCTTCTTGATAGTTTTTAACCATACCTTTAACATAACTTTCCACATATTGGGCAGCCTGCAACATTGCATTTGCATAAGCAGCGTCGTAAGAGGTATTTTGGTTAATTTTTTCTGCCATGCCATAGGTTTGAACATATTCGGGGCTATCTTGTAATTGCCACCAATCGGGATAGTAAACCTTTTTGGGGCCTTTAGGCCCTTCAGCTTTTCCACCACAAGCTGCTACTATTAATACAACTACGAGCAGCAAAGCCATAATTCTCAAAGATCTCATTTTTCCTCCTTTTTAATTACCATGTATCCTGCTTTCATCCTCTACAAATTCCATTTTGTTAATTGGGATGATTTCTTGTTCTTCATTAATTTCAAACACATGCCAGCAATTACCTCGTTGCTGGGGTGGGATTTCGAAAACAGCTAAAAGCTTATTATTACCGTAAATTTGAACTTGGGCATTGCTTAAAGATAACCGGGCACTGTTTTTGCGGTTTCGATTGGAATAATCGTGCACGGAATATTGATATGTACCCTTTGCAGGTTCGTATATAGTAATAGTTTCGGGACCATAGCTATTGGTATCGTCTCTATCTAAAAAGTCGTGTCCACCAATTTTTACCCGATGACGATACCAGATGTGAAAATCTTCTCCATTGGGACGAGGTCCACTAAGGTGAGCGTCGAGATCTTTGGGCTTTAAGCCCCAGGTAAGAACGATGCGAAATTTATCAATTTCTGGTGACATGGAAACTATCACTTCGCGGGGCATTTCATCGGCATGCATCCTTACACTGGTGGTTGTTTTAATAAAATTTTCCTTGTTGAAATATAGGTCGTATTTGCCCAACCCTACCTCAAAAAGGAAAAGACCATTTTTAGCGGTTGTGGTTCTTTGAATATTTTTAGTTTGGTCAACTAATACGACTTCTACAGCTTCCAATCCCTCATCATTAAGTGCATTCCCTACCCTACCAATAATAATTTTTGTTTTAGGATAAAACTTATGATGTTCCATGATATCGCCTGTAGCAGCGTCCAATTCAAAAACTTTGCAAGCTAAGCCGGGAAAAGGCGGTACTTGTACTTCCTGAAAAAACTTGTTATTTTTATATATCTTTATAGTTGGTTCGGATTCTTTTATTAAATCCATATTAGCATTCATGTCATCATCGCCAAACTTATCTTTAATCCAAAAAGAGAAGAATCCCTGGTTGGAATCAATAATAAAAGATTGTTTAGCGGTATCGGATTTTCCTTCTCCTAAAGATCTTAACTTGCCTTGAAAGGCGGAATTAGTTGAAACTCCATCTATATATTCATATTTGTTGTTGATGGTACCACTAATAAAACCATTACATTCACCAGAAAATTCATTCCAATCCAAATCAATTCTATATTCAGCACTCCATAATGTTCCCATTAGTAAACCAACAAGAATTATAAGAAGTTTCTTCATTTTTCCTCCTAACACCATACGAGTATTTTAAGTTTAATAAAGTCAAGCAAAATGTTATGATGATTTGTAAATATTAGCAGTTATGTTAATATTTCCCTTTGTTTACTTAGTGTTTTTTTAGCTGTTTACAATTTTTTTTTGCTAATTTTAAATAAACATTTTTTTTGAACCTAACATGATAAGGGAAATGGATCATTTTGGCATGTTTAGGAAATTCTTTGCCATCGAAAATATTGTATTTTTCTGAATCTAATGGCTGGGCATTTCTGCGAGCTAGCATTATATGATGTATTGTTTGGTCGCCTTTGGTTAACTGGGTATTATGGTAATTGAAATTAATAGGAAGTAATTTTTCTATCTCTTCTTTGCTTATATCTTTTTTCATACATATAAGTCCAGCATTGAAATGGGGAGGGAATTTTGTAATATTAAATTCTTTTTCCAATCTTTCTTTTGCATCACGTAGTGTATCGTATCTATCTTTATTATATAAGGGCTTTAAGTTTTTGTTGTTATCTTCTATCCAGTCGATTAATTCATCTGGACGTTTTAGGAAAATAATATCAGTGTCTAAAATAATAATTTTTTTTGATGTGGAAAAAAAGTGTAAGAATAATTTTGTAAGGAGTATATTCCCACATCCTTTAGCTATGAAATCATTTCTTACTTTATTCAAAGTATGCTGCCATAGTTTATTAGTTTCATCTATAATTTTTATATTAGGTATATGTTTTTGCATAATTGTTTTATCATCTGAGTTCAGGCTGCCATCGCTATGGGCAAAAATTTGAACATGGTTGTAAAATCTCAAGAATGATTTAATAGCTAGCAGATACATTTCCATATCTATATGACAAACCAGTGAATGAATAGCAACATTAGCACTTTCTTGACAGGCAATAGGTGGTGTTTTGTGAATACATTGAAAGAATATTTTCCTATTGTATTTTACAAATTTATCCCAAGAGCGAAATCTTTCAGGGATTTCGCCCCTGAATAACATTTTAAAAGCCTTACCACTTTTTATAGATTGCCATAGTCCTTGTGGATTTCCTTCTCGATAACTGTATTTTTTATTTTTAATATCAGAACTCATATTTCTATTTCTTCTTCAAAATTTCCAATAACTGAATCAACTTTTATTAATTGGATAAACCCAATTCCTTCTTTAAAAAGGTCGATTCCATTTTGTTTGAGTAATTTTGCCAGTTTATCAGCAGTTTTTTTACTTTGCAAATAACTAATTATAAGCGCAGAATTAATGGATTTATGATGGCTCATCATTCGTATTCCTGCAAAAACAGGCATTTCAAAGGCAATTTTTTCTGCTAAATTTGAACTTTCCACTATAGAAGCATTGGTGATACCAACCTCAACCATGGCCGAATAAACATCTGCTTTATTTTCAATATCATTCAGAACCATAACCATCATATATTGGTCACCTTTAATTTCGTTTTCAACTTGCTCATCGTGCTTAAGTAAAATATCTATTACATCTTGCTTTTTGGTGCACTTCATTAGCATATTGCGGAAATCATCATTTTTGAGCAACCGGCTGGATTGTGCCAAAAGCTGTAGATATTCTTTATTATATTTTTCAGGACAACCAAAGAAAAATATCAATTTAACTGGCCCCATTTCTTCATTATGGTAATCTATGGAATTTTTAAGAATAATGATGCATACGAAAAGTTTTTCGGCTGTGTTCGAACGAGTGTGTGGCAAGGCTACACCAGGTATAAGTTCAGTATTGGCCATCTTTTCTCGCTCATTTAAAGCCTGTAGGAACTTTCTTTTGTTCCTTATGTAGTCATGATTGTAAACATGGTTTACCATACCTTCGAAAAGATCTTCTTTATCTTTTACTTCAGGATGGATAACAATAAGATTTTCATCTATAACTTTTTTCCACATATTTGCTCCTTAAAAAGATTTTTTTCGGAATTTAGTAAAACTATATTTTAATAAAACTGGTGTAACAATAGCGCTAATAATAACAGTCATTATAGTTGCAGAAAGTAGATTTGTATTTATAATTCCCTTTTGTAATGCCATATTGGCAACAATTAAGGAAACTTCACCTCTGGGGACCATTCCCGAGCCGATTCTTAACGAGCGCAAAGTGTCTAAATTTGTTATTCTAGCACCAACACCACAACCTAAAATTTTACTTATGATTGCCAAAATTACGAAAATAATTAAAAATAATGGAGCAGTTTCAATATCTAGCAGATTAAACTCTAATCCTATATTAACGAAAAAGACATCAATAAAGAATGATTTGCCAACTGTTGAAATTCCATCTTGAATTGTATTTTTATATTGTGTTTGTCCGATTATTAATCCAGCAAAATAAGCACCAGTAATAGCTGCTAAGCCTGTTAATTCAGCAAACCAAGAATACAACAGAACTAAAGCAATTGCTAGAGAGACAGCTACATTGTCCATCATAAACTTTTTTAAATTTATGAAGAAAGGTTTAAAAATAAAATAACCAGCAACTAGAGCGAAAACAAAAAATAATACGATTTTTACTATTGGAAATAGCAGGTTACTTTGCTGGATGACTGAATCATCTGTTAATCCAAATATAAAAGTAAGAAGTATGATTCCAAAAATATCATCGATAATAGCTGAATTAACAATTGTGCGACCTTCTATACTTTTCATTTTCCCCATATCAATAAGTGTCATAACGCTTACGCTTACACTCGTGGCAGAGAAAATTATTCCAGTAACCGAACTGTGAGCAATAGTATTCCCAGTAAAATAAGAGAGTAAAAATCCAAAAGTAAAGGGCACTATAATGCCGCCCAGAGCTGGTGGTAATGCCTGGTTAGATTCTTTCCTGATTCTTTTGATATTGGTTTCCAAGCCAGCTTCGAATAATAGAAAAAGAACACCTATTTTCCCTATCCATGCTATTATTTCACTAGGTTTAATTACATTTAAAAGAGTTGGACCTAAAACTATTCCTAAAAGCAACATACCAATTACTGGAGGTTGGTTGAACTTCTTAGAAAAAGCTCCTAATATTTTGGAAAGAAAAATGATAATAGCTAAATTAAGCAGAATATTATTTTCC
>JAXHUB010000093.1:0-7757 GCA_034189845.1 Candidatus Cloacimonadota bacterium
AAAAAATTCTGTTAAATCTCAGTATATAGACCTAAATCTAAAAGCTTTACACCATGGCGCAAAGATTGCCGATAACTACAAGTAATTTGAGAAAGGAAACCCAATTATGTTAGAAAAAATAGATCATATAGGAATAGCAGTTGAAGATTTAGATGAAGCAATAGCACTTTATGAAAAAATGGGACTAAAATTGGCAGGGACCGAAATAGTAGAAGATCAAAAGGTGAAAGTGGCTTTTTTTCCAATTGGAGAAATAAGGTTGGAATTATTGGAACCTACTAATGAAGAGAGTCCAATCGCTAAGTTTATCCAGAAAAAGGGGGCAGGAATTCATCATATTGCTTTTAAAACCGATGATACTGCTTCCGAATTGAAGCAAATTGAAAATAATGGATTAAAATTAATTGATAAAAAACCACGTGCTGGTGCACATAATACAAAAATTGGATTCCTACATCCCAAATCGACTTTGGGAGTTCTGCTGGAGTTGTGTGAAACCAGCAAAAAGAATGGGCAGTGAAAAGTTCCAAAGAAAGGGTGAGCAAATTCTCATCCTTTCTTTTTATAAATTGGAGGAAAAATGGCTATAGAAGAGAAAATCGCTCAGTTACAGGCAAAACGAGAAGAAGCTAAGCTTGGCGGTGGTGAAAAGAGAATAGAAGCTCAGCACAAGAAGGGCAAACTAACCGCTCGCGAGAGAATTGCAACTTTGGTTGACCCCGACAGTTTTGAAGAATTTGATATGTTCAAAACTCACGATTGTCATAATTTTGGTATGGAAACTAAAAAATTCTTGGGCGATGGAGTTATAACAGGTTGTGGAACTGTTAACGGAAGAGTGATCTATATTTTTGCTCAAGATTTCACCGTTATGGGTGGTTCTCTTTCCAAAGCACATGCAGAAAAAATTTGCAAGGTTATGGAAATGGCAATGAAAGCTGGAACACCTTTAATCGGTTTAAACGATTCCGGTGGCGCCAGAGTACAAGAAGGTGTAGACGCTCTAGCAGGTTATGCCGATATTTTCTTGAAAAACGTTATGGCTTCTGGTGTTATTCCGCAGATTTCTGCCATTATGGGTCCATGTGCTGGTGGCGCTGTTTATTCTCCGGCAATAACCGATTTTATTATTATGAACAAACAAACTAGCTATATGTTCGTTACCGGACCAAAAGTAGTAAAAACTGTTTTGAATGAAGATATTAGTACAGAAAATTTAGGAGGTGCCAAAATCCATGCTTCTAAAAGCGGTGTAGCTCAATTTATTACCGAAAACGAAGAAGAAACTATCTTGCTAATTCGGAAACTAATTAGCTTCATCCCCTCTAATAATATGGAAGATCCACCCTATTCAGCCCCTTCCGATACTATAGAAAGGCGTTGTGAAGTATTAAATACCATAATACCAGAAAGCCCTAATAAACCATACGATATTTTGGACATTATAAACGAAATAGTAGATGAAAACGAATTTTTGGAAGTTTCAAGAAATTTTGCACAGAATATTGTGGTGGGATTCGCCAGAATGAATGGACATACAGTGGGAATTGTTGCCAATCAACCAAAGATATTAGCTGGAGTTTTGGACATTAACGCTTCTACCAAGGCTGCTCGTTTTGTGCGTTTCTGCGATGCCTTCAATATTCCTTTGGTTGTCTTGGAGGATGTGCCAGGATTTTTACCCGGTTCCAACCAGGAGCATAATGGTATTATTCGCCACGGTGCAAAATTGCTTTACGCCTTTGCTGAAGCTACTGTTCCCAAAGTTACCGTAGTACTTCGTAAAGCCTATGGTGGTGCTTACTGTGTAATGAATAGTCGTCATATGCGCGCAGATGTAGTTTATGCATGGCCATCAGCAGAGATAGCTGTGATGGGGCCCAAAGGAGCTGTCGAGATCGTTTTCCGCAAAGATATGAAAAATGCTGACGATCCTCAAAAAGTTATTACCGAAAAAGAAGATGAATACAAAGAAAAATTCGCTAATCCTTACCGGGCAGCGGAAAAAGGCTACATCGACGATATTATCGAACCGGCACAAACCCGCTTCCGACTTATAAGAGCCTTAGAAATGTTGGCTACTAAGCGCGATTCCAATCCACCTCGTAAACATGGGAATATTCCTCTGTAAAAAAAGGGATTAAGATATGAAAAAATACTTATTATTATTAACTCTGATAATCCCAATATTTCTTATGGCCGAAGTAAATGACTTTTCTTTTAATAAGGAAATGACTATTGAAAATTTTTCGGTAGAAAATGGCATTCCAACCAAAAAGGTTAAAGAATATTTGGAAATTCCCCAAAATACAGATATCCAATCTAAATTATCAGATTTACAAATAAACAAAGAACAAGCTGAAAAAGTTGTAAAACAATTTAAACGTGAGAAAAATTCTTTTATGTTGGTTGTTACATTAGTAGGAATGTTCATTGTCTTTTCCAGCCTCATTATAACAGGTATTATAATCAATCAACTTACCCATTTTCAGGGTGAAAAGAAAAAAACGAATAAAAAGAAATCTCACCGAAAATCTAAAAGCGTATCTACTCAAAAAGATGAGCCTAGCAGCAATGCCATTGTGGCAGCCATTACAACTGTATATTTACACGAATTGGAGGTAGAAGAACAAAATAATCTACTTCTTACCTGGCAACGTGCAAACGTGAGTATGTGGAAAGCTGTAAACAAAGTTAATGTGCCCAATCGAAATTTTTTCAAAGCTCAAAGGAGTGAAAGATGAAAACCTATAAATTTAAGATAAATCAGGAAGTTTACAAAACCAAAATATTAGAATACAAAGGTACCAGCGCCGTAGTAGAGGTAAATGGAAATGAATATTTTGTAGAAATAGAACGAGAAGCCAAACAAAGTACTCCACGTTTAGTTCGTTCACAGAAAAGTAAACCAGATTATAAAGTCTCCCAAAACTCCGGTTTCAAACCTGCTTCCACAGCAGATGGAGTCACAGCTCCTATCGCTGGTTTAATTCATTCTATAAAGGTAAAAGAAGGTGATGTAGTAAAAGAAGGTGATGTTTTGATTGTTTTAGAAGCTATGAAAATGGAATCTGATATAACCGCCGATAACAGTGGAACCGTGAAAAAAATTGCAATAAAAGAAGGCGATAACGTCCAAGAAGGACAACTTTTAGTAGAGATAGGTGATTAGAATGGCTGAAATAATTAATTTCTTTTCTACAACAGGTATAGCACAGATGCAATGGTCATATTTCATCATGATAGTTTTCGGATTGATTTTTATCTATCTGGGAATTGCCAAGCAATATGAACCGTTGTTGCTTATTCCAATTGGTTTTGGTGTAATCATAGGAAATATACCCGGTACTTTTGGGGTGTATGATGAAAATTCGGTAATGAGCTTTCTCTATTTTGGAGTAAGGAGCGGTTTATATCCACCACTTATTTTCTTAGGAATAGGTGCTATGACAGATTTTTCTACTCTTATTGCCAATCCTAAATTAATACTTTTAGGTGCGGCTGCTCAGTTTGGCATCTTTGCTACTTTTATAGGTTCTATTTTATTAGGTTTTACAGTCATGGAAGCTGGGGCAATTGGGATAATCGGAGGAGCAGATGGCCCTACCTCAATTTTTCTTTCTTCTCAAATTGCCCCTCATTTAGTTGGCCCCATCGCCATAGCTGCCTACTCTTATATGGCCCTCGTTCCTGTAATTCAACCACCTATAATAAAAGCTCTTACAACTCCAAAAGAAAGAATAATACACATGAAAACCCCACGTTTGGTTTCCAAACGTGAAAAAATTTTTTTCCCAATAGTTGGTGCAATCGTAACAATATTGATAGAACCTGGCGCTTCTGTTCTTTTGGGTATGCTCTTCTTTGGTAATCTTATGAAAGAATGCGGAGTTACCGAAAGACTTGCAAAAGCAGCTAGAACATCTATTATAGATATAGTTACAATATTATTGGGTTTTGCTGTAGGTGCAAGCACTCAAGCTGATGTTTTCTTACGTTTCCAATCTGTTAAAATATTTATATTAGGCGCACTATCTTTTTGTATAGCGACAGCTACTGGACTTCTTTTTGCAAAATTGATGAATATATTTTTGAAAGAGAAGATCAATCCCATGATTGGGGCAGCTGGGGTATCTGCAGTACCCAATAGCGCTAGAGTTGTTCATAATACAGCCCAAAAATACGATAAGAAAAACTATTTGCTAATGCATGCTATGGCGCCTAATGTGGCTGGTGTTATCGGCTCTGCAGTAGCTGCTGGTGTACTTTTAGGTATCCTAGGTCATTAATGACACAATTTTATGAAAAATTAATACCGGTCATAGTTATCTTCTTTTTAGGATTTAGTTTAAAAAAACTGCGTATCTTCCGAAAAGAAGATGGTGACCGGTTTCTGAAACTGGCCTTTCATGTAACTTTGCCTGCTATAACTTTTTTGGCAATTAGCAACGTGCAGCTGCAGCTGGAATTCATCTATTTACCTTTCATAGCAATAGCCAATGTTTTCATTGTTTATGTTGTTGCACTTTTATCCGCCAAACGGTTCCATTTCACTAAAGCAGCCCGTGGCACATATCTTATCGCTGCCATGATGATGAATACCGGCTTCACACTTCCCTTCTTAATGGCAGCATTTGACCAGCAAGGCTTAGCACTTTATACAATTTTCGATTTCGGTAATGTGTTGCTCATCTTCACGTTCGTTTACTACATAGCCATACGACATGGCAAATATAGTACTGTTAAGATCGATTTAAAAAAATTCCTGCATCTACCACCCTTGTGGGGACTTGTCTTAGGATTTATTTTCAATATTACCAACCTACCAATTCCCACTCTTGCTAATAATTTTTTGGATATTTTAGGAAGTCCTACTATCCCACTAATAATGATCTCGTTAGGAATCTACTTCTCGCCTAAACTTATTCACCTGGATAAGATCAGCTCGGTGCTGTTTATTCGTATTGGAATAGGGTTTCTACTAGGTCTGGGGTTTGTGAATATTCTAGGTCTGCAGGGTATTATTAGAACTGTAGTAATCGTGTGTTCAGCAGCACCGGTAGGCTACAACACCTTGGTTTTTGCTAGTTTGGAAGAGCTGGATAAAGAGTTCGCAGCCAGTTTGGTCTCTTTTTCAATTTTATTGGGAATTTTCTATATACCGGTGCTCATCTTTTTATTTAGTTAAGATAACTACTAATTCTGAGAATAAACTATCAGATGGAAGATTGTTAAAAAATATGGGAGTGTAAAGATAACTGTGTCTAATTTTTGTATTTTTCATAGTATCTAATAAACCAGATTTTCAAGTTCCAACCATTCACCCATCTATTATGCTGGATAGTAAATTTTATTCTGGTGATAATGCTAACGAGGGTGATTATGAAACTAATAATCGTTATCAGGTTAGAAAAGCAGCCTTAATGAACGGTATTAATGGTACCTTGGATGGCGAACATGATTATAATCTGGGAGTTATGTATTATACTCCTTGGGAAGGATTAACCTTAACTGCAGACTACAATCATACTGCTAGGAATTATTATAACGATAATTTTGAACAATACAGCGAAAACGGTTATAGAGGTTTAGCTGGAATTCAATATGTAAATAATAATGTTTTAGCTACTGGAGAAATTGTAAAAGGTAAGGGCTTTGCAGAAGATGACCAAGAGATGTTGGCTTATTATCTACAAACCGGTTATTCAATATCAATTTTATTGGAAAATTGATTAGATAACTGATTAGAAATTTAATAATTCAGAGAGATAATCAATTTTACTCTATCTATTTTTACTTTTTTTACTCATACCTCAGAGCCTCAATTGGGTTAAGTTTGGAGGCTTTTCTAGCTGGATAATAACCAAAGAAAATACCAACTATTCCGGCAAATGTAGCCGAAATGAGAATCGTGTATGGTTCGATAATGGTTCTTATCTCTGCAAAATAATTAAGTGCTTTGGTGATTCCGAAGGCAAAACAGATGCCAAGGATACCTCCAACTAAACTTAACAAAATAGCTTCAGTAAGAAATTGTATAAGAATATCTTTTGAACGCGCTCCCACGGCTAATCTTATCCCGATTTCGCGAGTACGCTCTGTTATTGTAACTAGCATAATATTCATAATCCCTATACCGCCAACTAGAAGTGACACTCCTGCAATAGTTCCCAATAACAAGGTTAGGGTTTTGGTTGTAGAAGTTGCCATCTCGGTTAACTCAGTTTGAGATCGGATTACAAAATCGTCTTCCATTGTTCCGTAAATCTTATGTTTATTTCGTAAAATCTGATAAATTTCATCCTCTGCAGAAGACATTTTTTCTTCACTAATAGCACTAGCATAGATCATATTAATATTGGTGCCGCCTTTTAACCGATACAAAACAGTTGTAGCTGGAGCTAGGATTATATCATCCTGATCACTCATGCCCGTTTGACCTTTTTCTTCTAAAATACCAATTACCGTAAAAGGTATTTTATTAAGGCGAATCCTTTTGCCAACAGGGTCCTCATTGGGAAAAAGTTCATCTACGATTGTTTGTCCCAGAAGACATACTTTTTTTCTACCCTTTAAGTCTTGATTATCGAAAAAATCACCAGAGGTTACATTCCAACTTTTGATTTCTTTATAGCAGGGATAAACCCCTTCAATAGAAGTATTCCAGTTTCCTTCTCCACCAATAATTTGTACTCCACTTCGCACAGAAGCAGATACGTAAAGGACATCTTCAGCATTTTCTTCAATAGCTTTCACATCGTCCAAACTCATATTGTTCATACTTCCAGCACCGCGCGCTACTCCACCGCGATGACTTGCAGAAGGCATGACCATTAGTAAATTCGTTCCCAATGATTGGATCTTTTCTTCAATTTCTGTTTGAGTCCCCCTACCTATGGAAACCATCACTATTACAGAACTTACGCCAATAATAATTCCCAAGGAAGTTAAAAAACTACGCATCTTATTCTTAAATAAACTTTTAAAAGCGGTCTTTTCCAGATTTTTCCATTTCATGATTTTACCTTTTTGTTTTAGTATCTTCGACTATTTTGCCATCACGCAAAACTATATTTCTCTTTGTAAATTTAGCAATATCTAGCTCGTGGGTAACCAAGATAATAGTAATACCTTTTTTATTCAATTCGGTGAATAATTCCATGATTTCATAGGAAGTTTTGGTATCTAAATTACCAGTGGGTTCATCTGCCAAAAGTATTGCAGGATTGTTTACCAAAGCTCTGGCAATGGCTACACGTTGCTGTTGTCCACCCGAAAGTTGACTGGGAAGATGGTTCATGCGATCAGCAAGTCCCACTTTTTTTAGCGCTATTTGGGCGGCTTCTCGAATATTTCTTTTATTATTTTTCCGATCATAAATGAGCGGTAACTCAACGTTTTCCAAAGCAGTAGTACGGGGTAAAAGATTATATGTTTGGAAAATAAAACCTAGCTTTTGATTTCTGATCTCAGCATAATCATCTATTTTCAGTTTACTCACATCTATACCATCCAAAGAATAAGTACCAAATGTTGGTTCATCCAAACATCCCAAAATATTCATAAGGGTCGATTTCCCAGAACCAGAAGCCCCCATTATGGCTACATATTCTCCTTCACAAACTTCTAAATCTAACTTTTTCACAGCATCGACTTGCAATTCTCCCATCTGGTATATTTTAGATAGAGAATGAATTTTTATAATAACCTTTTGCATTAAAACATCCTTGGCCCCATATGCCTTGGGGGCTGATTTT
>JAXHUB010000094.1:0-2896 GCA_034189845.1 Candidatus Cloacimonadota bacterium
CTGCAATTGCATAAGAATTTACGAGTAATTAAATATGATCCTAACCAAGCAGTTGCCAAAAAGGAGATGAAGTATTTACAAGGTGCGCTTTTGATGCAGGATGCTGACGAAATATTATATGAAAAAATGGAATGGGTTACCAAGGGAAAATTCCAAATCGATGAAGAATTGGTGAAATTTGGCTTAGAAGCTGTGCAACAGATAAAATCAAATGCTATTGCTATTGTAAGACGAAATTCAGCCAATAATTTGCAACTTATAGGAATGGGAGCTGGACAACCAAATCGCGTTGTTTCCACTAAATTGGCAATAGAGAAATGCAAAGAAAATCTGAGAAGAGAAAATAATGGAGAAAACTTGGAAAAATACTTCCAGCAGCAATTTTCCAAATGTATTTTGGTATCCGATGCTTTTTTCCCATTTCCAGATAGCATAGAAGAAGCTAAAAATGTAGGTATAAACACAATAGTGCAACCAGGAGGTTCTATTCGCGATAAAAAAGTAATTAAACGTTGTGATGAGCTAGGCATCGGTATGATATTTACCGGGACAAGACATTTTAAACATTAATAAGAAAAGGAGCTAATAAGATGCAATATTTAGATAAGTTGGAAAGTCCGCAGTTAAAACTAATTCACAGCGGAAAAGTACGTGAAAGTTACAAAATTGATGATAAAACTAGAATGCTAGCGGTAACAGATAGAATTTCCAGTTTCGATAATGTATTGAATAACTATATACCCGGCAAGGGCGCAGTTTTAAACGGGATTACCAATTTCTGGTTCAAAGAAACTAGCGATATTATTGATAATCACTTTATAGAGACTGTAGATCCGAATCTTAGTTTGGTTAAAGAGTTAGAACCAATACGAGTAGAAATGATAGTACGCAGTTATCTTACGGGTTCTATGTGGCGCGGTTATAAAAAAGGGAAACGTGAATTTTCTGGTGTGAAAGTTGAAGATGGCATGCAGCAAAATCAGAAATTTACCAAACCAATTCTTACTCCAACTACTAAAGAGGAAATAGATCGAGAAATAACACCTGAAGAGATAGTTGCAGAAGGTTGGACTAATCGTGAAATTTACGAAAAAATGGCTGAAATTTCCTTGCAACTTTTCCAGCATGGCAGCAAATTTTTGGAAGAACGTGGAATAATTTTGGTAGATACCAAATATGAATTCGGGTTACTGGATGGTAAATTAATATTGATAGATGAAATTCACACACCCGATTCTTCCCGTTTTTGGAGCTTGGATGCATATCAAAAAGATCCGCTAAAGGTAGATTCTATTGATAAAGAATATGTGAGACAATGGCTTCTGAACAACCAAGAAGATGGTAAAATGAAAACTGTATTACCTCAAAAAGTTGTGCAGGAAGCTTCTCGTCGATATCGTGAAATCTACAAAACTATTGTAGGAAAAGAGATTAAGATAGATTTAGAAAATGTGTATGATAGGATTTATAAAAATTTAGTGAAAAGAAATATAATAAAAGATGGGTATGTAGCAATTGTTATGGGCTCACCTTCCGATTTAAACCATTGTAAAAGTATTAGTGAAAAACTGGAGAAATATAATATTCATGTGGAAATGCGGGTTGTATCGGCTCATAAAAATGGTGAACGAATTTTGGAGTTAGCACAGGTGTATAACAACTCCATAGAACCGGGTGCTATAATCGCAGTTGCTGGCCGATCCAACGGACTAGGTGGGGCACTGGCAGCTAATTTGGCTATTCCTGTTTTCAACTGCCCACCTTTTAAAGATAAAGATGATATAATGGTAAATGTTTATTCCAGCCTTATGATGCCCTCTAAAACACCAGCAGCTACTATGATAGATGTTAGCTCAGCAGCATTAGTAGCACTCAGAAGTCTTAATCTGCAACGTTTGAAAGCTACATTCCGCCAAGAAATTACTGAAATAAAATCAAATTTATTGAAATCAGATCGACAGATAAACCAAAAATAGGAGTGAAATAATGAATATTGCAGTACTTGGTTCAGGCGGCAGAGAACATGCTATAGCTTGGAAGTTACAACAAAATGGTGATAAAATATTTTGTCTACCTGGTAATGGAGGTACTCAAAATAATGTAGATATAGATCCCAACGATTTTAAAAAGATAAAAGAATTTTGCCGGAAAGAGCAGATAGAAATGATCTTTGTAGGTCCTGAAACTCCTTTAGCAAACGGTATTGTAGATTATTTTCAAGAATATGATATTAAAGTGTTTGGACCTTCTGAACAAGCTGCAAAATTGGAAAGTTCTAAGATTTTTGCCAAAAATTTTATGAAAAAATATAATATAGCTACTGCTGATTTCCACACAACTAATTCTAAACAGGAAGCATATCGTGTAGTGAAAAGAATGAACGGCAAGTGTGTACTAAAATATGATGGCTTGGCTGGTGGTAAAGGAGTGTATGTGTGTTCCAACGTAGAAGAAGCGACACGAGCTATTGATGGACTTTTTTCTAAATATGGGGTTAATACGAATTTGCTGATTGAGGAAATACTGAAAGGGCAAGAACTTTCAATTTTAGCTTTTACTGATGGGCAAAACTATCAGCTACTGCTACCTTCTCAGGACCACAAGCAGCTTAAGGAAGGTGATAGAGGACCCAATACAGGTGGCATGGGTGCATATTGTCCAGTACCTTTTTACAATGAAGAATTGAAGAAACAGATTGAAAAATCTATTATCAAGCCAACCATGTATGGAATTCAAAAGGAAAATTTTTACTATCATGGGGTTTTGTATTTTGGTTTGATGATTACAAAAAATGGTCCTAAAATACTGGAATTTAATGTTCGCTTAGGAGATCCCGAGACCGAAGTAGTTTTGCCTGCTTTAAATAGTAATCTAAAAGAATTGGTTTTAGCTTGTT
>JAXHUB010000095.1:0-9295 GCA_034189845.1 Candidatus Cloacimonadota bacterium
AAATATACCTGTAATAAAGGCAGCTATAGGTCTGAAGATTGCAAATACAGGCCCCATAAGACCGTATGTGGCTACAATACTGTCTATACCAGTTTGCGGAGTAGAAATAAGGAATGATATGGTGGCACCAGCAGATGCTTTTTGTTTTCTAAGGTAAAGGGCAGTAGGAATTACACCACAGGAACATAAAGGTAGTGGAACTCCTAAGATAGATGCTTTGATAACAGATAGTAAATTGTTATCACCCAAATGTTTTGCTATCATGTTCCTGGTGAAGATTAGATGCATAAACCCTGCAAAAAGCAGGCCTATGAAAAGATAGGGCGCCATTTGAATATAGGTTGTATAAATAGCGTTCCACATAATTTATTTTTTCCTTTTATATTTCTAATTTTTCTCTTTTTAGTAAATTTGCATTTGAAACAACGGTTATAGAGCTAAATGCCATTGCTATTTCGGCAATAACTGGGTGAAGCATGCCCAAAAATGCTAATGGAATAGCAACAATGTTGTAGGCAAAAGCCCAAAATAGATTCTGTTTTATTTTACGAAAAGTTTTTTGGGAAAGAATAATGGCTTTTACTACGGAGGTTAAGCTATTGTTTACTAAAGTTATATCAGCGGATTCTATAGCAATATCGGTTCCGCTACCTATAGCGATGCCAATATCAGCCTGTTTCAAAGCTGGAGCATCATTTATTCCATCTCCTACCATAGCGACTAACCCATATTTATTTTGAAGATTTTTGATGGTTGCTACTTTTTGGTCTGGCATCACATTGGCTATTATTTCGTCAATATTAGCTTCTTTGGCAATAGCTTGGGCTGTATTGTGGTTGTCACCGGTTAACATTATAGTTCTAAAGCCCAACTTCTGTAATTTATTTACTGCTGTAGCAGAATCGTGCTTTATCTTGTCGGCTATAGCAAGCAATCCAATTACTTGCTTATTTTTGGCCAACATAACTAGTGTTTTAGCCTGGTTTTGAAGATCTTTTATTTTAGATTTGAATTTATCGATTACAACGTTGTTTTCTTGCATCAATTCAATGTTTCCCAATAGAAATTCATCTTCACCCTTTTTTGCTTTCATTCCTTTCCCCGCAATTGTTTGAAAGGTGCTCATGAATTCTGGTTTCACTTTTTTTTGCTCTGCAAAATCCAATATAGCTGTAGCTAAGGGATGAGAAGAGCCCTGTTCTATCCCAGCAACAAGTTTTAAGGTATCTTTTTCCTTTATGATGGAATATAAATCTGTAACTTGCGGTTTACCTGTGGTAATGGTGCCTGTTTTATCGAATACCATTGTATTGATATGCCGCATTGTTTGAATTGCTTCACCTTTGCGAATTAATATTCCATTTTCGGCACCTTTGCCACTTCCTACCATTAGGGCTGTAGGAGTAGCTAAACCCAAAGCACAAGGACAGGCAATTACCAATACAGCTACAGCAGCAAAGATAGCTTGTGAAAGATAGCCTAATTCTGGGTTAACCCAAGGCAAAAAAAAAGAAGTCCAGACTAAAATGGTTCCCAAACTTTGTGGAAAAATAAGCCAAATGCCCAGCGAAAGAAGGGCTAATACAATAACTGTAGGGACGAAATAGGAAGTTACTTTGTCTGCAAATTCTTGAATAGGTATTTTAGAGTTTTGTGCTTCTTCTACCATCTTTATAATTTGGGAAAGGAAAGTATCCTTACCGATCTTGGTTACTTTAGCTTTAATATAGCCTTGTTTTATAATAGTAGCTCCGATAATATTATCACCCACAGTTTTGTGTATCGGCATCGATTCGCCGGTTGCCATTGATTCATCTATAGCTGCTTCACCTTCAATTATTTGTCCATCTGTGGGAATTTTATTTCCAGCTTTAATTATAATGATATCTCCAGTTTGTAAGGTTTCAACTGGAACCTCATTTTCAGTGCCATCTCGCAAAACAGTAGCTGTTTTAGCTCCCAATTCCAATAATTTTCGAATAGCTTGAGAAGCTTTGCCTTTGGCTTTAGTTTCTATGAAGCGCCCTGTAAGATGAATAGCCATTATCATGGCGGCTACGCCTGCAAAACTGGCTATGGGAATAAAAAAGTGCATAACGCCTGTGCTAAGTGCTGCCAAAGTACCCATAGCAATAAGAGCATCCATGTTAGCACCGCCATGCGTAACAGATTTAAAAGCAGAGCGGTAAGTTGTGTTTCCTACTACTACCAACTGAATTGCAGCTAAGGTTAACATTCCTATATGATAAACTTGTTGGTTGGGCCAAGCAATGCCATAAAACATCTCAGGAATCATCCATAGCATTATGGGAATAGTAAAAAACCAAGCTGTCCACATACGGCGAGCGGCTAAACGTAGTTTTCCCTCCGTTTTATCGGCAATATCTCTTTCGTTGCCAACTTGATAGCCTGAATTTTCCACTGCTTTCACTAAACTGTTTATATCCACTATTTTAGGATCGAATTCTATCGTAGCGATTTCAGTGGCCAAATTCACATTTGCATGTTTCACTCCATCGGTTTTGTATAGAGCTTTTTGTACAGCAGCTGAACAGCTGGCACAAGTCATGCCTCTTATAGGCAAATTTCTATTTTCTGTTTTAGTCATCTTCCAATACTCGCTTTTTCTCCTCGTATTCCTCTTTAGTTATTTCGCCTTCTGCAAATTTTCGGCGCAAAATTTCTAGGTTATTGTCTCTTTTATTATCTGGGGTTTTTGTTTTTGAAAAGTGATGAAGAAATGATATCACTAAAGCGATGATAAAGATCCATAAGACCCAACTGAGCCAAGAACCTGTTAAGGCGCATCCACCACTATAACCGTGGCTGGAAAATAATGGTATTATTCCTGTAACGTTATTTATTAATTGCATCAGAATTATCTCCTATTTCATTAACTTGGAAACTGTTTGCATAAGCTCTTCTACTACTTCGGTTTTTCCTTCTTGTATTTGTTCGACGACACAACTTTTTAGATGAGCTTCTAAAAGCATTTTTCCTACACCTTTCAGGGCGGATTGAACTGCTGCAATCTGATTTAAAATGTCATCACAATAAACATCTTCTTGTACCATTCTATTTATACCTCGTACCTGCCCTTCAATGCGGCTTAAGCGTGTTTTCAGCTTATTTTTAAAATCATCTGAATGATGTGCATGTTTAATATTACAAGCTTCACATACCATCTCTACCTCCTTATACCCCCTGGGGGTATAAGGAAAGGGTAATGATATAGCTGAAAAATGCAAATAAAAAAGGTATTCTTTTCTGAATACCTTGCTTTTTTTAGGAAAGGTTATTTTCCTTATCTAAGTGAACATCCTGCTGTGGGAAAGGTCTAGAGATATTTTCTTGGTCGAAACGTTTTTTAATTTTCTCATGTAGGTCGAAATACAAAGGCCCCAGTAGTTTTCGGTTTTTACCCGGGGTCGAACAACAAAATTCACGCTACTATCGGGCTAATTCACTTACTCCCACAGTGGGTTTCGGTTCTGCGAGTATGCGCTTGTCCTATTCCAATATTTGCCACAAGGTTTTTTTGACTTTATCTAAGTCATCGGTATAGCTAATTCCCATTACCATATCCAAGCGGCGGGTATAGTTTGCAGAATAATTGGTAATATTATCATTTATAAGTTTAGAATTAGGTACACAATTTTGCGATTGTCTGGAGTTTTAAGCTGTGTAGAGAAAATACTAATATTCTCCCATAGTAAAATATATTTTACCAGTAATCCATTTTTCATGTTGTTCAATCAATAAAGCACCTATTAATCTTATCACAGAAGCTTCATTAGGAAATATTCTTATAACTATTTCCCTCCTTCGGATCTCTTCATTTAAACCTTCAATGCTGTTGGTTGTATGCAACCTTTTACGATACTTTAATGAGGCTATAAACTTACTATATTCTTCATCTCTACCATCCTTTGAAAAAAGTTCGTGCAATAATTTACTATATAAATTAATTTGTACTTGAGCCATTATTCTCCTCCTCGTTTAGGTTTTTGCTTAACCAAATTTACGAGTAATGAATTTTGGCTCAACTAATTTTACACCACTTTTAAAACATTTTTTCTTGACATCTTTTTACATTATGTATTTATTAATTTTATGTATTAAAAACAAACAAGGAGGCATGTTATGAACAATTTTACAATTAAGGATATCATTGGAAATGGTATCAAGATTGGTTTTGCAAATTTTTTATCTTTACTAGTGGCTTATATACTCTGGCTCATTACAGTTTGGATTCCTTACCTGAACGTAGGAACAACTATTGCCATTTACAATTTGGTGCCCGCCATGGCCAAAGGCAAAGTTATCTCACCCACAGAAATCTTCAAAGCAAAATATCGTAAAAATATGGGAGAATTTTTTCTCACTATAATCTTTATCTCGATGGGTGTTACTATTGGTTCGATCTTCTTTTTCCTACCTGGAATTGTGATTGGTATTGCCTGGAGTTTGGCAATATTTCTGGTTATCGACAAAAATATGCAACCGTTGGAAGCTATCAAAACTAGTAATAATCTTACCTATGGTAAAAAATGGCAAATCTTTTTTACTTTCCTGATCACACCGCTTATTCTGCTCCTAATCCCTGCTTGGATTGGAGGCCTTATCGCTGAAGCTCTTGGCACAATTTTATTGATTATTGGTTTTCTAATCTATGTACCAGTTTGCCTTGGTATAATGTCATATATCTACAAAACTTTGCTGGCTGAAACCGAAGTAGTAGAGAAAGAAGTGGATACTAAGGTATAAACTGAAAAAAAATAAACCGGTTAATTATAAAACCTCTCAACAATTTAGTTGGGAGGTTTTTTAATAAATAGTGAGAATTGGTTTCCATTAGCCTACTAAATGCCTTATCGCTATGATCCTGTGAAAAGTTTACTATCTAAATTAATTTGTACCTGAGCCATTATTCTCCTCCTCGTTTAGGTTTTTGCTTAACCAAATTTACGAGTAATGAATTTTGGCTCAACTAATTTTACACCACTTTTAGAACGTTATCGCTCCCCTTGTCCAGACAAAAATTGTTTGGTAGTGTAAAGATAACTGTGTCTAATTTTTGTATTTTTCATAATATCCATTAAACCAGATTTTCATAAAATGGGCAAGATTTTATACAGAAAATCAACCTTGCGGGTAAGCCCTATATTTTTACTGTAGCTTCTTGCGCTGGAACACCGGGTGTAACGTTATTACAAACCAAGAAGTACTTACTCAAAAAAGGAAGGGCGCTGGCTGCTGGTTTTGTGATTATGCAACCTAGTTATACTTTTTTAGAAGAAAACATATTCATGAAAATAATTGTAAAAATTGCAGGACAATCATCGCAAAAATTAGATGATAAATTACCAGAAATAGTAAAAATTGTCAGTTCAAGTCAAAATTATCTTGCAAAATATAGCTCTGTTTGTGCAAATATTTTGGGTAATTTTGTCCATACAATGGCACTAAAGCACTTCAAGGTTGTTGCAAAAGATTTTTGGATAAATGTTAAATGTAATCTGTGCTAAACTTGCATTCAGCTATGCTCCCGCAACAATATAAAAATGGAAGAAGATAAAATTAGTTGGGGAGATAACTACGAAGCTTGTTTTGCCTGTCTGCAATGGTGTTCACAATATGTAATAGAATATCAAAAATGAGCATAAACAAACCCCGAAAACATAACCCAAAGGTAAAAATAACTGATTTATTATAGCAAATTGCAAAGATTTATATTATTAAATTACTGTTTCAATAAAATCATTACATCCGTTTTATAGCAATTTAACAAACTCAGGTTATAGTGGATTTGGCTTGACAAATCCCAAATTAAATTACCTTTTAATTTAAAGGAGGAAATATGCCAGCAGATATAATAGTAACTGATGTGGGAAGTACAACAACCAAAGCTATCTTATTGAAATACAGTTTAGAACGATACCGTATAGCAGCAATAACAAACTATCCTACAACAGTTGAAAAGCCCCAGGAAGATGTAAATATTGCCATAAAACAAGCTGTAGAAGAATTGGAAAAGCAGAGTGATACAAACTTGATCGATGAAAATGGAAATTTTAATCAAGAGGTAAAATATTACTCTACCAGCAGTGCGGGGGGTGGTTTACAAATACTGGTGATTGGACTCACCATGTTTGACTCTGCAAGCAGTGGCAAAAGAACAGCATTTGGTGCAGGTGGTGTAATCTTAGATACCTTTGCAATAGATGATAAACGAACAGCTTTGCAGCAGATGCAAACTATGCATATTTTACATCCAGATATTATTTTAATGGCTGGAGGAATAGATGATGGCAATGTTTCCTCTTTACTAAGGCTAGCAGAGATTTTGCAGCTTGCTAAACCAAGCCCCAAATTTGGTGAAAAAAACAAGATTCCTCTAGTTTTTGCTGGAAATATTAAGGCCCAACCTTTTATAGAAGGAGTTTTGAAAGATAATTTTCAACTTGAATTTGTTCCAAATATACGCCCCACCATGCAAAAAGAAAATCTGGAGCCTGCCCGCAAAAAAATTCACCACCTTTTTATGGAAAATGTAATGGAGCAAGCACCTGGCTATTCAGAATTAAAAAAAAAGACTTCTAAACCGATAATTCCTACTCCTCTTGGGGTTATTGAATCCTTGAAAATGATAAGCAATGGCCTAGATAAAAACTTGATGGCAGTTGATATTGGTGGGGCTACAACCGATATATTTTCCAATATCTTAGGAGAATACTTCCGTACCGTAAGCGCAAATTACGGCATGAGTTACAGCATCTCCAATGTGGCCAAAGATACAGGTTTTGAAGTATTGCAAAACCTATTGCCTTCGAATATGTCCGAAAATTATATTCGCAACTATATTTCCAATAAAATGCTATATCCAACCTATATTCCACAAGATCAATTTCAAGTCTCGATCGAACACGCAATTGCTAAATCTGCAATAAAACTAAGCAGAAAACAACACTTTCAAATGAATTTCAATACCGAAGAAATAGGTTTTTTGGATGACCTGAAGCAGACTATGTTAGATGAAAAGATTAATGAAACTTTTTATTTCGAAAAAGCCAGTGAAAAGCTCAAGTTTAAAATGGAAGATATAGATATCCTTTTAGGAAGCGGTGGAGTAATTTCCCATGCACAGGAGAATAAGCAGGTTTTGGAAATAATGAATACCGGTTTTGAACCAAAAGGAATCACAGAAATTTGGAAAGATCGCAACTTTCTAAGCCCCCATATGGGTATTTTAAGTTACGCAGATAAAGAGTTAGCTTCCCAACTACTCCTAAATGAATGTATAGAAAAAATTGGAATTATTATTCGTCCTTTCGGTAAAAAATGGCGTCCGAATAAAACAATTTTAACTATTCAGATAGGAGAGAATAGCCCTGAAAAGATTACAACTGGGGAAGTAAAATATTTTTCTATAAATTCTAATACAAACATAAAAATCAATATGCATAATGGCTTTCAAATAGAGGGAGAGGATGAAATAGAATTTGAAACACCTCTTCCTATTTTGATAAATGGCAATTTTGCTAATACGACTAATTATATCTCTGAAAATAAGCGCCCAGTTGGTTTCCAGGAGCCCAAACCTATTGAAACATTTTTTTTGGATTTTATACCTTCCAAAAAAATTGAGAAGGGAAAACTTACCAGAAAGATAGAATTGCCCTATCCGGGAGAAATTCTGGTAAAAAAAGGAGATGAAGTAAAACCCGGAGATGTTATCGGACAAAATATATACGATCCACCTAAGGTATATATTATAACCCTTTTCGATAAAATTCATCTAAAAATTTCAAAGAAGAATATAAAAAAATCATTAAAAATTAAAGAGGGTGATGAAGTAAAGATAGGTCAAAGAATAGTAGAGATAAAACGTAAAAATCTTTTGGAAAAAATGAATATACAAAATTACATATATGATTCTCCTGTTCGTGGAAAAGTTGAAAAAATAAATTACGATGCAGGCACAATTATATTGCGAGAAATTCAAGATTACTCTACTAAACCTGTTAAGATAAAAGTAGCAAAGAAGATGAAGATTGATCCCAAAAAAATGAAGCAATATCTTAAAGTTAAAAAAGGTAATTTTGTTTACGCTGGAGATATTTTAGCTTCTAAGCTTATGAAGATTTTTTCTAACTCCGAGGCAGCCGAATCATTCACCTTCTCTATCCAAGCTCCCAGTACAGGTACTATCAAAGATATCGATTATGAAACAGGCACCATTACTATTAAATACGACAAAAAACCTTTTAAAAAAACTGCACATTTAAAAGGGATAATAACAGATGTAATACCCAAAAATGCTGCAATACTTGAATTTAAAGGAAGCCGTTTGCAAGGTATAATAGGATTTGGCTCCGAAAATAGTGGAAAATTACATTACTTTGAAGACCTATCGGAATTGAATAATTGTACAGACAATGAAATTGCGGTTTACCCAGGTCAAGTTGATCTTGCCTTCCTAAAAATGGCTGCAAAACTAAAGCTGAAAGGGGTTGTGGCTGGTTCTATTAATAATAAAGATCTCACCGAATTCATTGCAGACGAAATTGGCGTGGCTTTAACCGGTAATGAAAAAATCGATTTCCCCTTTATTATTACAGAAGGATTTGGTAGTTTCGATATGTGTCAGAATTACAAGAAATTCTTAGCTGAAAATAACGGAAAATGGACTTATATTAATGGGCATACTCAAATTCGCGCCGGCGTAACCAGACCAACTATAATTGTAGCAGAGTTGTAGTTATTCTAACAATAGCATCTTGCTGGTAGCAGTTACTTTGTTATCTACAATAAGCTGGTAGAAATAGATACCGCTGCTAACTGATTTGTTTGCACTACTTCTACCATTCCAGGTAACACTTTGCTTTTTAGAATGCGATTTTCCTTCAATAGTTTTTATTATTTGCCCTTTTATATTGTAAATTTTAATTGTTGGAAATTCTTGGGGTTGTTTTTCTAGTTGGAAAACTATTTCAGTGCTAGGATTAAACGGGTTGGGAAAATTATTCAGCTTAGCACTTGCTGGAACAACTTCGGGTTGATTGGAAGTAGGTTCATAGAACCAGATTCTTCTGGCAAGTGTGGAATCGACGACAAAGGGGTTGGGACAATCATCTTGATATGCAGCTATTTCCCAAGTTCTTTCTGATTCCACTGTATCTACGGGGTCATAATAGTGCCATTCATAAATTACATCTTTTTGAATTTCCCAGAAATTCGGATCTGCCTCTGCTTGATACATTGCATAAAAATAAAACATCGAACGGGCTATATT
>JAXHUB010000096.1:0-4098 GCA_034189845.1 Candidatus Cloacimonadota bacterium
GAAAAAGTTCGCAGAAGTTAAGAAAAAATAAGGTAAAGCACCTATAAAGGAGAGTGTAATCCATCCCACGCTGCACACTAAAACTGCTTGGAGGCTATTGATGTGCTTTTTTTTGAACAATAATTTTAAAATTGAACCTAAAATAAAAGATACTGCTGCTGAGAATAAAAAAACTCTGGCCGGTTGCAAATTTTGAAAATACTCACCAGTAAGCAAAGATATCACTATGGGAAGTAACAGCAAAATCGAAAGCAAGATTAATAGAAAACCTAAATAGTTTAGAACATGATTCAGGTTTTCCAAAAATCGCTTCATATTTAGCCAACAACTCCAGAGTCTATAAGATCGTGCATATGCAGCATACCAATGGGCTTATTCTTTTCGTTTGTAACAGGTAGCATAGTAATTTTATGATTTTCCATCATATTCAAAGCATCCACAGCTAACTGAGAAGGAGAAGCAGTGATGGGGGAAGGTGTCATGGCTATGGTAACTTTAGCTTGCATATCGATATTGCCTTTTGCCAAAAATCTACGCAGATCACCATCTGTAACGATTCCTACCAGCTTGTTTTCTTCATCTACCACATTAGTGCATCCTAAGCCTTTACTCGTCATTTCCAAAATTACTTTATCCATTTTACAGTTGTTTTTCACAACCGGATTTTTTTCACCGCTATGCATCAAATCTTTCACTTTCAATATGAGTTTTTTCCCAATTGTGCCCCCAGGATGAAATCGTGCAAAATCTTCCGCCTGGAAATTTCTTTTTCTAAGAAGTGCTATAGCAATTGCATCACCCATGGCCAAAGAAACAGTAGTACTGGCTGTGGGGACTAAGCCAAATGGTTCAAAATCTTTAGGAACTTTGCAGTCGATTACCACATCGGCATTTTTTGCCAATTGCGAATCTGGATTACCAGTTAAGGCAATAATTGGTGTTTTTAGAAATTTGAAATAAGGAATAAGAGAGGTGAGTTCGAGCGAATTACCGCTATTGGAAACAGCTAAAACTACGTCTTCTTTAGCCAAAATTCCCAAATCACCATGAATTCCTTCAGCAGCGTGTAAGAAAATAGCTGTAGTACCAGTGCTGGCAAGGGTAGCTGCTATTTTACGTGCTATTATACCAGTTTTACCCAAGCCGGTTACCACTACCTTACCTTTGCAGCTAAAGAGTAATTCAATAGCTTTTTCTACATTGGAATTAACATTAGCAGCCACTTGTTGTATTGCTTTTGCTTCTAAGTGTAATTCTTCTTTTATGAATTTAATTAAATCCATCTTTTATCTCCACTTCACAATCAGTAATTAAAGAATTAAATAGCCACCTGAGCTGTCATTTTGCTCTTTTTAAACCTTCTTTTCTATTTCCTTTTTTAGTTCTGTAATAAACTTAGTTAACTTGGTTGCTCCCTTGTCGCCTTTTGTATGTTTACGTACGGAAACAGTTTGTGTAGTTTCTTCTTTCTCACCTACAATTAACATATATGGTATTTTTTGAGTTTCTGCTTCGCGTATTTTGTATCCAACCTTTTCACTTTTATGGTCTACTTCTGCTCGTATATCATTTTGTTTCAATTGGTTGGCAATTTGGTGGGCATAATCATCAAAATTTTCTGAGATAGGTATAACTTTAACTTGGATGGGGCATAACCATAATGGGAAATTTCCAGCGTGGTATTCAATGAGTGTACCGAAAAATCTTTCCATAGAACCCAATAGTGCTCTATGTACCATGTAGGGTTGATGCGGTTTGTTATCGGCTCCAATATATTCCATTCCAAATCTTTCTGGTAGGTTAAAGTCGAATTGAATAGTAGAGCACTGCCATGAGCGATTTAATGCATCTTTAATCTTTATATCTATTTTAGGGCCATAGAAAGCTCCACCGCCTTCATCCATCTCGTATTCTATTTTCAATTTATCGAGAGCTTTTTTTAGTGATAATTGTGCTTTATCCCATTTTTTTGGAAAACCAACCGCTTTTTCTGGTCTGGTAGAAAGGAATATCTCAAAATTTTCAAATCCAAAAGCTTGTAGCATTTCTATAGAAAACTGGATTGTATTTTCTACTTCTTCATCGAGTTGTTCGGGCGTGCAGATAATATGCGCATCATCTTGAGTAAATCCTCGTACTCGCATCAATCCATGCAAAGCTCCTGATGTTTCGTAGCGATACACAGTTCCCATTTCTGCATATTTAATTGGTAATTCACGATAGCTGCGCTTTTCATTTTGATAAATAGCTATATGGAAAGGACAGTTCATCGGTTTTATGTAATATTTTTGTTCATCCACTTCCAAAGGAGCATACATGCTATCCTGATAAAAACCAAGATGTCCACTAGTTTTCCATAGTTCCGCTTTTCCTATGTGTGGTGTGTTTACCAGCTGATAGTTTTCCTGGAAGTGGCGTTTTTTCCAAAAATCTTCTATTATAGAGCGCATCATAGCGCCATTGGGATGCCACAACACCAAACCAGCTCCAATTTCATCTTGAATAGAATATAGATCGAGTTCTTTACCTAACTTTCTATGATCTCGTTTTTTTGCTTCTTCTAAATTGTGTAGATATTTTTTTAATTCTTTTTTGCTGGGAAAACTAATGCCATAAATTCTTTGTAGCATTTTGTTATTAGAATCACCGCGCCAATAAGCACCAGAAGTTTTCAAGATCTTTATCGCATTTATTTTACCTGTATTTAAAATATGTGGTCCTCGGCAAAGATCACTAAAATTGCCTTGAGTATAAACTGATATTGTTTGATCATCAGGTATTTCTTCTAAAATTTCTATTTTATAATCTTCACCCATCTTGCGAAATCTCTGTTCCGCTTCTTGTTTGGAAAGTTCTTCTCGCTTATATTCCAAATTTTGTTTAGTCAATTCTTTCATTTTGTTTTCAATTTTTTCCAAATCGGAATCTGTGAAAGGAACTTCTTTATCGAAATCGTAATAAAAACCCGATTCAATAGCTGGTCCAATAGTAACTTTAACATCTGGGAAAAGTTCCTTTACCGCTTGCGCCATTAAATGAGCAGTACTGTGCCAGTAGACCTCTTTACCTTCCTTGGTTTCGAATTTGTACAATACAATTTTGGCATCTTCATTAATAGGTGTATATAGGTCTACCATTTTTCCATTTACCCTGGCGGTAACTATCTGTTTTGCTAATCCATGACTTATATCTTCAGCAATTTGTAGAGGAGTAACTCCTTTTTCATATTTTTTTTGTGAATTATCTGGGAAAGTTATGTTAATTTCTTTCATGCTATCCTCTCAATTCGATTTTATCTTCTTTATCTTCTTCTCTTTTCTTTATCATTTTTTCAATTTTTTCTGCTGCATTATCCAAAGCTTCCTTAGGTTCCAAAATGCCGCGAATAACCTTTTCTATTACCTGTTCTTCCAAATATTTTCGTGTTTCGAACCATTCACTTATTTGAGGTTCAAAGGTGGAATAATTCAATTGATCGTATACTGAGGCTATTTCTGGTTTTTCTTTTAATCTAGTAGCTAAAGCTGGTTCTTGTAGAGCTGATTTCCGAACTGGCATATAGTAGGTCATTTCGCTCCACCAAGCTGTTTGGGCTGTATCGGTGAACCATTTTACGAATTCCCAGGCAGCCCACTCTTTCTCTTTATCTTCATTTTTAAAAATAACCACATTTGTTCCACTAATGATATTTCTTTTGGTACGATGAGTTGGTATAGCACCAATGCCCATATTAAAATCGACACCGGTTCTTAGCATATAAGCTAAAGAAACACTGGAATCTTCATACATGGCAACTTGGCTGGCGGTAAACTCCTTCTGTCCTTCATAGCCAGGAGTTAAATAAGCAGTTTTATCTTCATTTAAAATTGCAGTAATGAAGTTCAAGGCTTCTACACCGTATTGACTATTGAATAAAGCTTTAGTGTTATCTTCATTCATTATTTCTCCACCTGCTTGCAGTAACAAATTCTCAAATTGCCAAGCACTAATTTTGAAAGTAGTTCCATATCTATCATTTTTGCCATCGCTATCTAAATCTTCTGTTAATATTCTACAATATTTGCGAAATTCATCCCAGGTTTTAGGTGGAGTATGAGG
>JAXHUB010000097.1:0-6808 GCA_034189845.1 Candidatus Cloacimonadota bacterium
ACAAAGAGCGACATAATGCCGAAGCGTATCGCTATTTTCCTCCTCATCTTCAAAAAAGGTCCAATTTTCTTTAATATTAGGAACACCATACCATTCTTTTACCACACTAATAGCAATACAATTCCCAGTAGGCAGCCATTCAGCTATTTGGCCATTATAAGCAAGATAATCCCATCCAGTATTTTGAGTATCAACTACGATATTTTTTTCGATATTGATATTTTTTCCTGAACCTTGCAATCGTATAGCATAGTCATGAGGTTTGTAAAATGTAACATACTTAATTTCCCCATAGGGAGATTCTTGTACCATTAGTCCATTATCACCTCGGTAGCGAACATTGCCATTTAAAATAACGCAATTTTCAATATCTAATCGGTTATGCACATAAGAAATTGCTATTTGCTGGCCTTGTAAGTCTAAGATTGCACCATTACCTTCGATTTTCACATCAAGGCCTTCATTCCCCTGTAGTTGTTGGCTAATAGGATCAAAGACTTTACCTATTAGAAGTCCACCTTCGTATATTTGTCCGGTTTCTAAACTTAAGTATTTCTCATATTCACCGTTTGAATACGCTTGTTCATAAGCTTCTTGTAGGCTAATACCCACAAGTAGAATATAGTTGAATATGCATAATATTAGTGTGATCTTCTTCAATTTTTCTCCTAAACAAAGAAAAGAAAAAGTAATTATTATTGGCAAGAAAAAAAAACGCCGCCCTCACGGACGGCGACTTCTGATGAGAAAGGATCAGAAGAGAGCAGGATTACTCTTTTTATTATGCATTTTCTGTACCAAACATTAAATATTTTGTATTTTATTATAAATCAAAAAGTTGCGGAAATAGCTTTGATTTGTTGGCTTGGTCTTTTTGTGGAATTATATAGAAAAGTGTTGGAATATATCAACAAGTTACAAAAAATGAAAAAATATATTGACAATAAGGTCTAAGCAATAATTAATAAAAAAGATTATTTGATTTTCTATAAATAATGGGGGAAGTAGGTGATTTTAAGTATTTTCAAAATACGTTATATATTAGTTATAATCTTATTTTTAACAATTATTACCTTGATATTATATCCCTCATTATTATATGAAGATTACAGACAATTAGATTACCAAGTAGAACAAATAGATTATTCCACTGGGTATTGCTTTGTTCCGAACGATTGGGGCTATCATATTTTTTCTCTATATGAGGACTGGGATGAGAATAGACTTTTTGCTGAACTATACAATTTTAAAAATAGGCGAATTAAGTATAGTGAATACTATGGGAGTAGTTTGAATTCGGTTTTCAAAAAAACAACAGATTTTTATTACGACAAACAATGGGATAGAGTCTTTTTTGTTGGTTCAGGGAATGATCACGTATTTAGTCTGAATACTGTAGACAGAAATATGAATATAAAGGGTAAAAAGATAAAGCTGGATTCATTATTTTTTGAGTTGACTGACCCATTGCTGTACCTGGAAGATATTCCATTTAAAGATCTATTAATTCGTAAATATGCTAGCAAAGATTATAAAATTGAATTTGATGGTAATGCCTATGTGTTATTTTTTAGTTTGGCGTTTTGGGAAAAGATGCTTAATGAAGAACATATACCACCTAAGACTATAGAAAATGAAAATTTTCAAGAATTCAAGTTGTTTTTGGAAAAATATTTTGCAACTGATCTGACTTCTATTCAGGTTTGGGAATTTATTACTCGATTTAATAGAAAAAAACATTTCCAAAAGAAAATATATTATAAAATACAAAATAAAGATCATGGTTTACTTAAATATAAATCTATAGCAGGATTAGACGGCAATGGTGACGGAGTAGATGATATTTTAATGTATAGAAGAAGTGAGTGTAGGATTGCTGCAAAATTGCTTCTATACGATTATAAAAATGATAAAATACTATGGCAGAGATACTTTTCTCAACATATTCCCTATAATTTCTTTTCAATTGTAGATATAGAAAATGATGGAAAGAAAGAGATATTAGTTTCAACTTATTCTAATTGTTCAGAACCTCCCCCAGAATTTTTTAAATGCAATTTATCTCTTACTATGACAAGTCAATTTTATATTATCACTAATACTGGAGAGATAAAAACAATTGATGGGAAAGAACAAAAATTTTCTTATCCAAAATATGGTTATTATGAATATAAATATTTATTTCTTCCAAAAGATAAAAAAATACTGTTGGGTGTTAGAGTTTTTGATGATTTTGAAGACAAGAAACTACAATATGCTGATTTAGAAACAGGAGAAATAAACGATACAGATATAATCTATAATAATATAGTGGGATTTAGGAAAAATGATGGCAAGATTGAAGTATATGATCTGGATAAAGGATTATTAAAAAAGATTATTTTGAATAGTAATTTCCAGCAAATCGATATGATAGAAAAGCAGATAAATAAAAAAGTATCTGTTTTAGTACAAGACATTAGTATTCAAGGGAGAAATTACATAATATTACAAAATCTTATTTTAGATAATAACTTGAACGTTGTTTGTGATTTAGACACCCATATTATTAATGACTTTTATGATAATAAAGCTTTTTTCATTACTTCAGATAATAAATTATCTTATGCTACTTTTACTAGAGAAGATAAAATAAATCCATGGATAATTGTATTATTATTAGTAGAAATTTTTCTTATAATACTTGTAGTATTGCTAGTACATCTTATAAGAATACCTTTTAACTCCGCAAATGAGAGCTATTTCACAGTATATTGCATTTTAAGAAAACTCTATTTCTGGCAAATTAAGGGAAATATTAAACATTTTTTCAAATTACCTAAAAAAATCGCTTTTTCCAAAAAAGTAGCTCAAAATCTATTGGAAGATATTTCAAGAGACTACAGAAAAGTGGCCAGCAATGATTTCCTTTTCTTTAGCTATGAAGTGTATCAATTTACATCATTAAAATTGTTGCAAATTATACAAGTGCTTGTCCATGACCTGAAAAACGAGATATTGTTGCACAAAATGCAACTGGATAATTTATTAAACAAAAAGGATAAAAAAAGTTCAAACGAAATACTGCAAACAGCTGACGATATTTCTCAATCTGCAATAATGCTTTCTAATTTAATGCATATAAATAAAATGTATAAGGAAGAGACCAATATTAATGAGTTCTGGCATGAATTGGAAGCAAACTATTTGAATGACAAAAAATATGAATTTTTAAGTTTTGAGAAGAAAGTTTATTCCGAAAATTTCTATGTCGATAAAAGAATTCTCTTAATAGCTTTAAAAAACCTTATTAACAATTCTCTTAGGGAAATAGAATCGGGATATGTTAAGATAGAATTAATAGAAAAGGAAAAACAGTATATTTTTTCGATAGAAAATCCTGCTGAAATAGAAGAGGAAGATTTAGCTAAATTTAAAGATTTAGGATTTACCACAAAAAAAGATGGGTCTGGAATTGGAATACCGATTGCATTAGAAATTATTGAAAATCATCAAGGGAAGCTTAATTATTATTTCGAACATGGAATTTTAAAAGCAGAAATTGTTATTCCTAAAAAAAAGCAATAAGGGCGGTTATAATGGGTAAGATCCTGATTTTAGATGATAATAAAAAATTGGCTAATTTCTACTCAAAAATTTTAAATGAACAAAATTACGAAGTGGAAATGTCGCACAATAGCAACACTTTTTTGGAAAAACATCAACAATTTTGTCCCGATGTAGTGTTATTAGACATACTTTTACCAAATAGTAAATTAGATGGAATTGCAGTATTAAAAAAATTAAAACGTGAAGAAAATAGCTGTGAAGTAATTATTATGTCGGGTGCTGCCAAAAGGGAGCAAATAGCTGAAGCGATGAAGCTAGGGGCATTCAATTTCATTGAAAAAACTGGTGAATTTAGTATAGGTAAATTCCTATCTGAAATTAATCAAGCATTTAAGTTTCATGAACAAAAGCTGAACAATCTTAAACTTCAGCAAGAAAAAGAAAATTTGAGAAAACAGCTAATTAGTAGTAAACCATTTGTAGGTGAATGCGATGCAATAAAGAGGGTAAAAGAAAAGATAAAAAAATTTGCCAAGGCAGATGTAGATGTGCTGGTCGTAGGGGAAACAGGTACCGGCAAGGAAATAGTAGCTCACAATCTCTTTTGGAATTCCAATAAATTGGGTGCCCCTTTTATAAAAAGAAATGCTGGTGAATTTACAGAAACTTTAGTTAATTCTGAACTATTTGGCCATAAAAAAGGCTCTTTTACTGGTGCATATGAAGATAGGAAGGGTTGTTTTGAATTAGCTGATGGTGGTGTACTCTTTCTAGATGAAATTTCTAACCTGAATATGGGTACACAAGCTAAAATTTTGAGAGCTATTGAAAATAAGGAGATCAGAATAGTTGGCGGACGAATAGTAAAGGTAGATGTAAGATTATTCTTTGCCAGTAATAAAGATCTTTCTAAACTTGTTAGGAACAAAAAATTTCGAAAAGATTTGTACTATAGATTAGAAGGAAATACTATCGAGTTGCCACCGTTAAAAGACCGCGGTAAAGATGTTACCTTGCTTATGCGCTATTTTTTTGAAAAATTATTGGAAAAATATACAGATAAAATTATCGATGTGGACTTTAGAATTTCCCAAAACTCACTTTTAAGTTATGAGTGGCCGGGAAATGTGAGAGAACTGGAGAAATTATGTGAATATCTCTTTGTTATGTACGATAAAATCGATAATGATGTTATAGCTAATGAGATAAATGCAAAAAAAAGAGGTAGTACTGCCAGCGAAATTTACGAATTTGAACAACTTTTGGAATTGGGTGATTATAACTTAGCTGTAAACCAATTTGAAAAAATATATCTAAAATCTCATTTGGAAAAAAATGACTTTAAAATAACCTCCCTAGCACAAGCTATTGGATTAGATCGCTCTACTGTTTACAAAAAGTTGAAAAAGTATCATATTAAATAATTTTTTTAGCATTTAACAATTTTATGAGTACAAAAAATAGTACAATTTCACCATCTATGTTTATAAAGAAAAACCCCGCGCTAACGGGGCTAAAAAGGTGGGAAAAAGTTGACACTATTAGAACTTTATTCATGAATTTGAATGATGAAATTTTAAAGAAAATATAAACATTTAAGATTGTAAAATGTGAGGAGTATTAATCCCATTTTGCGGAGAATGTGGAAAGAAGTATAAAGACAGCCTAAAATTCTGCCCTCATTGCGGAGCACCCAATGAGTTAAGCAATTCAGCAGGAAACTTGAACAAACAAGAAAACAAGTTTGAAAAACAAACATCCTCTAACAATTTCAAGACCCAAGTTCGAGGGAAAAGTTCCAGCTACGGAGCTGTGAACCTGGAGAACCTGCCAGCTGGCTACATAGTAGATGAGCGCTACGAAGTAAAAGCGAAAATAGGCCAGGGTGGCTTTGGGGCTGTTTACCGTGCTTATGATAAGAAGATGAATATCGATAAAGCCCTGAAGGTGATACCAGAAGCGATAGTGCACGATGAAGAAGCTATGGTGGACTTGCGGCAGGAAGCCAGCACTATGATCTCACTGAATCATAATAGCATTGTGCGGGTTTATGACTTCCACGATACGGGGGCAATAAAATACATCGATATGGAGTTTGTGGATGGAAAAACTCTTACCAAATATAAGCTGGAACATCCCAATAAACAAATACCGGAAGCTAAAGTAAAAGAACTGGCCGTAAAAATAGCCGTAGGTCTTGCTTATGCCCACTCTAAAGGTATAATTCATAAAGATGTAAAACCACAGAATGTGATGCTAACCAAAGATGGTGATGTAAAAATAATGGACTTCGGTATAGCAGAAACAGTAAGAACTAGTATGAGCCGCATCCAGAATACATCATCCTCGGGAACCCTGGTTTACATGAGCCCAGAGCAGATAAAGGGTAAAGATGTAGGTAAAGAGAGCGATATCTATTCATTTGGAGCAATGCTTTATGAGCTACTCAGCGGCCATCCACCGTTTTACAAGGGAGCGATAGAACACCAGATATTGAATGAGAAGCCGGAAGCATTAGATTTTATATCAGTTAATTTGAATAAATTAATAATGAGATGTTTAGAGAAAGATTATAAAGACAGATTTGGAAATTTTAACGAAGTAGAAGAATTTTTAGAAGCAGATACCAAAAAGGTAGAACTTAATTCTGAAGACGGGAGACGGAAGACAAAGAAGACAGACCAGAGAACTGATGTAGCAAGTAAGCAGAGAAGTAAGAGAGATCTGAAGTCGGATGAAAACGGAAAGAAGGAACAGAAGTTAGAAGAGGATGTTGATAAACCTGATGAGCAAAAAGATGCGCCAGAACAGTCGGGAAAGCCGAAAAAGAAATCGGGAGCATTCAAAATTATATTGATATTTTTATTAATTGGTTTCGTAGCCGGTGGAGTCTTGTTGATAAATGATTATCAAGAGAAAAAGAGACAAAATATAATACAGCAAAGAGAATTAGAAGCAAGACAAGAAAGAATAGCGAATTTATTAGAAAAGGCAGATAATTATTATGCTAACGGAGACCTATCTAGTGCAGAGGAAAAATATGAAGCAGTATTGGAATTAGAAGCAAATAACTATAAGGCAGTTCGAGGAATAGAGAAAGTAGAGAACAAGCGGAAAGAGATAGTAAAATCAAGAAGTAATAAAGCACCAGAGGGTATGGTTTTTGTGCAAGGCGGCACCTTCCAGATGGGTAGTAATGATTACATCGATGAACAACCTGTACATACGGTAACTGTAGGCGAGAATGCGCATTCTCGCG
>JAXHUB010000098.1:0-8366 GCA_034189845.1 Candidatus Cloacimonadota bacterium
CGTTCACCCTTTTGAAAAAAGGGTGGCTATATTAGAAGATAATAAATTAGTAGAGCTTTTTGCTGAAAAAAAGACACAAGAAGTGGTAGTTGGCAATATTTACAAAGGAATTGTGAAAAATGTTCTCCCGGGTATGGGAGCTGCTTTCATAGATATTGGATTGAATAGAACTGCTTTTTTACACTATAGGGACCTGGATGCAAACTTCATTATTGGTGCTAATAAAAAAATAAAACTTGGTGGTAATTCTTCCAATATAAGTAAAGTTCTTTCTGCTGGACAAGAGATTGTGGTTCAGGTAAAAAAAAGCCCCATTGAAAAAAAAGGCGCTCGGGTAACTTGTAAAATATCCATCCCAGGTAAGTTTCTTGTGTTCATGCCCCATCGCAAACGGGTGGCGATCTCACGCAAGATTAGCTCAAGCAAGGAACGCGATCGTTTACGAAAAATATTACACAAAGTTAAAGATAAAAATGTGGGGCTAATAGTGCGCACAGATACAGAAAACAATACTGAAGAAGATTTTACTTTAGAATACAACGGTTTAGCTAAAACATGGAAGTTAATAGAAAAACAGATAAAATATGCCAAATCACCTGCTTGTATTTACGATGAAAATAATCTTTCGTACACTCTTATCCGAGATCTCTTTAGCACCTCAATCGATCGTCTTGTGGTGGATGACAAACAAGTGCAACAGCAAATTATTTCTAACCTTAAAGATGCAGCACCTGAACTCATCGACCGTATAGAACTCTATAAAGAGGAATCCCCTTTATTCGATGCTTATGGAATAGAAAAAGAGATAGAAACAATTTTCCATTCAAAAGTTCATCTGCTCAGTGGCGGCAATATTAATATCCAACAAACCGAAGCCTTGGTAGCAATTGATATAAACACTGGAAGCTTCACTGGTAATAAAAACTATGAACAAACTATAAAAAAGACCAATTTGGAAGCTGCCTATGAAATTGCACGGCAAATACGTTTAAGAGACTTAAGCGGAATTATGGTCATAGATTTTATCGATATGAAAGATGAAAACAACAAAGAAGAAGTTCTCTCTGTTTTAAGGAATACTTTAAAACGAGATCGTGCCAAAAACCGAGTTTATCCCTTTAGTCCATTAGGATTAGTAGAAATTTCCCGCAAAAGAACACGCGCCAGCTTGCTACTTACATATTCTGAACAATGCCCATATTGCAATGGTACTGGCCGTCTTTTGGCACGCGACTCTGTAGCGGTTAGAATTTCTCGCTGGTTACGTCGAGTACGTTTCTTCATAAAAAATACACCCGTTTTGTTAGTCGTTCATCCTAATGTGAAAAAATTCTTGGAAAAACACCCTGATTTTTTCACTGAATTGGATAATAAACCTAAAATAAAACAAGATAGCAGCTTGCCTTATGATGATTTTAAAGTTATATCTTTAAAAAATAAAGAAGACTTAACTGTAAAATATAATTCTTGACACACTGAAGTAGAGAAAATTTTTTGTATTTTCTAAAATGTTAAATAGTTAAGGAGAAATATAATGTACGCGATTGTTGATTTTAAAGGTACTCAGCTAAAAGTTCAACCAGAACAAGTAGTTAAAGTGGCCTATCTTAGTGATAAAAAAACTGGTTCTGAAGTTGAAATGAACAAAGTATTGATGATACGTGATGATGATAAAACTGAGGTTGGCCACCCTACGGTGGAAAATGCCAAAGTGACTGCTGAAGTATTGGAACACAAAAAAGATAAAAAAATTATTGTTTTTAAGAAAAAAAGACGTAAAGGTTATCAAAAAAAGCAAGGTCACAGACAAAAATTTACTGAATTAAAAATAAAAGAAATATTAGGGGTTTAGTTATGGCTCATAAAAAAGGTGTAGGAAGTAGTAAAAACGGAAGAGATAGTAACCCGCAATATCTGGGCATCAAAAAATATGGTGGCCAGAAGGTTTTAGCTGGCAATATACTGGTTCGTCAACGTGGCACTAAATTTCACAAAGGCCTTAATGTTGGCATGGGTAAAGATAATACTCTGTTTAGTTTGATAGACGGATTTGTAAAATTCGAAACCAAAAAAGCTGGCAGAAAATTTGTTAATGTTTATCCTAGTAATGCCAGTTAATTTTTAAATTTCTTATATATCATTCTTTTAGCAGCTTTTAGCTGCTTTTTTTTATTAACTTAGAACTATTTTTTAAAATAATCTTGACCATTTCCTAAAAATTTTAAGTTTAGCATAAAATTTATAACAAATAGGAGTTAGGAAATGGGCACAAAACCTAAAGAAGAAATTAAAAATGGTATCGAGCAATTACTACGTTCTCATCAACAAGTAAAAATCGATCTTCCAAGAGCAGAACTGATTGGAGAATCAGTTGATAATAAGGATGCTGTTATTTCAGCCAACGGGGCATTAGATACTTGGACCCCAATAGAAAGCACGGGTAGAAGCCCTAAAGATACACTCATTGTAAAACGAAAAGAGAGCCAAGATAATATCGATTGGGACTCTCCCAATAATATTCCTTTAGACCCAAAAACTTTTGATATGGTCTTTGCTGATACTTTAAAAACCCTGCAGAATAAAAAATCAATCTTCGTAACAAAACGCTGTTTGGGAGCAGACAGTAATTATAGTTTGCCAGTAAAAACTATTACCGACAAGGCATTAACCGCTCTTTTCACTGATAATATGTTCCGTCCTCGACCAGAAAATATTTCCGAAAGCATTTTTGCAGATCAGGAATTTACTCTTATTGCTCTTCCCTATGATAAACTTGATAGGAAAAAATATGAACACAGACTGCGCAAACTACCGGATGGCTATACTTCCAATATGGTTATTGGAATGGATTTCGATAGGGGAATTGGCATTGTTTATGGTTCTGCATATGGGGGCAGTGTAAAAAAACTTATGTTTACAATTATGAACTACTATTTACCAGAAAAAAACATTTTACCTTTGCATTGCTCAGCAAATGAAGGTGAAAATGGTGATTCAGCCTTGCTATTAGGCCTTTCGGGAACTGGAAAAACAACTTTATCTGCCGATCCTAAAAGAGCTCTTTTGGGCGATGATGAACACGGCTGGAGCGATAATGGCATCGCTAACTTTGAAAATGGATGTTACGCTAAACTTATTAATCTAAGAAAAGATAAGGAACCAGAAATTTTTAACGCTGTTTTCCACCAAGCTCCCTATTTAGAACATGGTGCTATTGTTGAAAATGCCATGATGTATCCCGATGGAACCTACGACTTGGATGATGAAAGACTTACTCCAAATTCTCGCGGTTCTTACCCTCTTACCTTTCTCTCAAACATAAAACCAGCCTCAACTTCTTGTCATCCCAAAACTATTTTATTCCTAACAGCTGATGCTAATGGAATAATTCCACCCGCTTCCAAACTTTCTCCAGAACAAGCAATGCTTTGGTTTTTGATGGGTTATACTAGTAAATTAGCCGGAACCGAAACAGGAATCACAGAACCTGTAAGCACTTTTTCTCGCTTCTTTGGCGAACCTTTTATGCCACGCAATCCCGATGAATATGCTTCCTTGCTAGGCAATAGAATGAAAAAACATGGAACCAATGTATACCTTATTAATACCGGCTGGAGCGGAGGCCCATTTGGTATCGGCAAAAGAATGGATATAACCCTTACCAGAAGATTAGTAGAAGCTTGCTTAAACGGTGAATTGGAAAACGTAGATTATAAAGAAGATAAACTCTTCCACTTGCAAATCCCTCTTTCCTGCCCAGGAGTTCCCAATGAAATATTGAATCCTAAAAACACTTGGGAAAATAAAAAAGCTTTCGATGAAAGAGCCAAAAAACTGGCTACCGACTTTTCGGAACATTTCGATAAAGCTTATGGAAACAAAGGAATTGACCCAGCAGTAATCAAACAGTGCCCCGGCAAATAAATCTAAATTAAAAGCCTTTCGCTTGTCGGAAGGCTTTTTTATTTGACACAAATCACTTCTTAAATTTAGTTGCGTCCTCAACTATAATGAGGATTTTTATGAAGAAGAATTTAGGAAAATATTTCGCATTCTTAGGAAGAAAAACGCACCAGGAGCTAGACAGAATACTTAAGCCCATAGGAGTGAATGCTAGTACCTACAGAGTATTATCGAAAGCATATCGCGAACCAGGTATAACCCAAAACGAGATAGCTGAGTTTTTCAACATCGATAAAGCAAATATAACCCGAGCTGTAAATAAATTACTCGTCCAGAAATTACTTATCTGCAAAACAGATAAAGAAGATAAACGTAAACATCGGCTTTATTTAACTGAAAATGGTAAAGAAATAACTATGAAAATGGAAAATTACATGAATAAATGGCAAAATCTGGTTTTGAAAGATTTTTCTAAAGCAGAAAAAAGACAGCTTTATATCTTAATGGACAAAATTGTAAATAATTTAAAAAAGACGGAAAGAGAAAGAGATGCAAGAACATAAATTAGCAGGCTCTAATATTCAAAAATTACTATTCAAGCTTTCCATACCGGCCACAGTAGGAATGCTTACTATGGCTTTATATAATGTAGTAGATACTATTTTTGTGGGACGTGGTGTAGGTCCTATGGCCATGGGAGGTCTTTCCATCGTTTTCCCTATTCAAATTTTTATAATGGCAATAGGACTGATGATGGGAATGGGAAGCGCTTCGCTTATCTCTCGCAGTATAGGAGCCGGAGATCTTTCTAAAGCTAACCTTGCTTATGGAAATGTTATTCTTTCCAACATTTTTTGGGGAATTCTAATTACAACACTGGGACTTATTTTTACGAAACCCATATTAACTTTATTTGGTGCTACTGAAGATATTATGCCATATGCTTCAGCTTATATGCGAATTATCATACTGAATGCAGCTGTTTTTATGTTCCAAACAAGCAGTAATAATATTTTACGTTCAGAAGGCAGAGCTAAAACCGCTATGGGTTCCATGTTAATTGCTGCTATCACCAATATTATTTTAGACCCTATTTTCATCTTTGGGTTCGATATGGGCATCCGAGGGGCAGCTATAGCCACAGTGATAGCTCAAATTACTACTTCCATATATATATTCTTTTTTTTAACAAGTAAGAAAAGTACTATTCAACTGCGAATTGCTCATCTAAAATTGGATTGGACTATACTAAAAGAAATTTATGCAATCGGGGTCTCTGCTTTTTTCCGATCTGTGGGTCAGAGCATCTTGGTAATAATTGTAAATAACGGTTTAGGTAAATATGGAGGTTCCATTTATATAGCTGCTTTTGGAGCTGTAAATCGCCTTATAAGTTTTGCTATTATGCCCATAATTGGAATAGCACAAGGTTTGCAACCTATTGTGGGTTACAATTTTGGAGCAAAACGTTATATGAACACTGTGAAATCATTCAAGTATGCAGCCACCTATGCCACTATTTTTGCAAGTTTTGCCTGTGTGCTACTCCTAACAATTCCGCACCATATAATGCACATATTCTCTTCCGATCCTCAATTGGTGAACATTGGAATTCACATCATCAAAACAATTGCTATAGCCCTACCAGTGGTCGGTTTCCAAATAAATGGCGCTATGTTCTACCAAGCTACTGGTAAAGCTGTACCAGCTTTTTTGCTTACTACTTCCAGGCAAATTCTTTTCCTTATTCCTCTATTGCTAGTATTACCAAATTTCTTCCAAATAGAAGGAATCTTGGTTTCATTCCCAATAGCAGATATTCTTTCTGCCAGCTTAACATTCTTCTTTATAACATCGGAAATAAAACAAATAAAACGTTATTGCCAAACCACAGTATAGTTAGGAGAAAACTTGGTTATCTTAATTTTGATAGTAGGTTTAATTATAGGTTGGGGAATACACCAAAACCAAAAGTTGGTCACATTAATCAACAAACTCATCATCTATGCCATATATTTGCTGCTTTTTTTATTAGGAATCTCGGTCGGCTCAAATTCTGTTATCATGAATTCTCTGCCCACTTTGGGTATAACAGCCTTATTATTAACCTTAGCCGGTTTAGCTGGAAGCTTGCTGTTGGCTTGGTTGCTTTATAAATTCTTTTTTCAAGATTATGAAAAATAGTATTATTATTTTAACTTTTTTTATTATAGGAATTTTGTTGGGAACAAGTGGCTTACAATCTCAATTCTTAATAGAAACAGATCTCAGTTTGTATGCTTTATATTTTCTAATTTTACTGGTTGGTGTAAGTATAGGAGCCGACCGAAAAAGCTGGCAGATATTGTGGAAAGCAAAATTGCGTATACTGCTAGTACCTTTAACCACGATATTGGGTACACTTATAGCCTGTGCCCTAATTTCTCCTCTTTTAGAAAATGTAGGGTTAAAAGAAAGCCTAGCCATTGGTAGTGGATTTGGTTATTATAGTCTTTCCAGCATTATCATAACTCAAAAAGCTGGAGAATTCTTAGGTGTCATTGCTCTGTTGGCAAATATAATACGCGAATTGATTACCCTTCTATTTACACCTTTTATGGTTAAATTCTTTGGTAAAATAGCCCCAATAAGTGCTGGTGGCGCCACTTCTATGGATACGACCTTGCCTATTATAACACGTTTTAGTGGACATCAATATGCGTTTATAGCTATAGTTCACGGTACTATTCTAACTATTTTAGTTCCCATTTTAGTAAATTTCACCCTCTCTTTATAAAAAATCATTGCCAAGAATAGTAAATATTTTATTTTTTAGAAAAATAAAAGTGGAGAGGTTAAATGAATAATAATAGCTTTTTAAAAATGACTTTAGGGTTAATTAGCTTAACGATAATAGTGATTATTCTAAAAGAATTAAAAGCTATTTTTATTCCTCTTACACTTGCAATTCTGCTTTCTTTTTTGTTTGCTCCTTTAAATAGGTTTTTGGTAAGGAAAAAAGTCCCTACTGCTATTATTTTGGCTATTATGATATTCATAATATTAACCGTCTTTACTTTGATAGGTTCAGTAATTTATGCCAGCATTTCATCTTTTGTTATGGAGTTTCCAAAATATGAGGCAAAGATCACCAATGTAATTCAGAACCTTATAATTGAATTGGAAATTCCGCAAGAAGAGATTACCAATTACCTTAGCAACAAAGTAAATTGGGTAGAAATTGCTGATCGATTATCGTTAAGTGATGTGCTTTCCAAAACTACCGGTTCTTTTATAAATTTTCTGATAAATTTACTACTTATTGTAGTGTTTATGATTTTTATAGTTTTGGGAAGAAACAAAATGTTCAAAAGAATGGAAAAGATCATCACTCATGAAAAAGTGATGAACTCGGTTCTAATTTTTTCCAAATTAGAAAAACAATTAAAAACCTATCTTCTCAATAAAACTTTTATTAGTATTCTTACAGCTGTATTTGGTATGTTTTTTATTTACATTTTCGGAGTTGATTTTGTAATAATCTCTGGTTTTTTCCTCTTTGTTTTGAATTTTATTCCGAATATTGGTTCTATTATTGCCACACTTTTTCCTATCGTAGTATGCATGATCCAATACGGCTTTAGCTGGCAGCTCATAGCTCTATCCAGTTCTCTTATTTTAACACAAGCGACTATGGCAAATGTAATCGAGCCCAATCTTATGGGAACTCGTTTGAATCTTTCTCCTATAATGATATTGATTGCATTAATCTTTTGGTATTGGGTTTGGGGACCGGTTGGTATGATTTTAGCTATACCACTTACTTCTGCTTTCAGTATTATCATTAAGGAATTTGATTCTATGAAGGTGATTTCTGCTCTTATTTCGGATGACTAAATGTCTGTATACATAAAATCAGTTAGGAAAAATAGTTTAGCTGCTAAAGCTGGGCTAAAAAAAAAATTCCAATTGCTTAGTATAAATGAAAACCATATCAATAACTTTTTAGATCTACAATTCTATGCAAACGAAGAAATATTGAAAATAAAGTTTATAGATAACAACGATAACTTAGAAGAAGTAACAATTTTCAAAGAATCCGAGACTAATTTAGGTATCGAAATTTTTTCAAAGAAATGCAGGACTTGTTGTAACAACTGTATATTTTGTTTTGTAGATCAAATGCCATCTAAAATGCGGAAGAGTTTATATCTAAAAGATGATGATTATGTATTTTCTTTCATCTATGGTAATTTTATTACACTAACCAATCTAAGTAACATAGAATTTGACCGCATAATTGAACAACACATAAGTCCACTTTATATATCTGTCCATACTACCAATCCCGTTTTACACAAAAAAATGCTTCGTTATAAAAAAAAAGACTTTAACATTTTAAATAAGCTGAAACAATTATCAGCTGCCGGTATACAGATGCATACACAAATTGTGGTAGTACCAGGTTGGAATAATGGAACTGA
>JAXHUB010000099.1:0-4175 GCA_034189845.1 Candidatus Cloacimonadota bacterium
TTCAATATTTATCTTTGGGAGCAACCAGAACTGAAGCGGTGATACCCTTCTTGCGAAAAGCTTATCAAGCTTCAATTGCACCACAAATTGGAGGTTTAGCAACAATTGGGTTAGTTTCATTACCTGGAATGATGACTGGACAGATATTGGGTGGCTCTTCACCAGCAGTTGCAATAAAATACCAAATAATGATAATGATAGCGATTTTTTTAACTGTAAACATATCTGTATTGCTCTCTTTACTTCTTTCTTCAGTAAAAGCTTTTGACAGTTTTGATAGATTAAAAGAAAATATTTATAAATAATTTAAAATTTTAATTGACGTATAAAACTAAGAAACATTAGTTGTACCAAGAATAGAATTTACGGAATCTGAGCTTATTAGATTAAGTGAATTTCTAAAATTATTAGGAGAAAGTGATGAAAAAATTGTATGTGGGGAATATCCCCTGGAAAACTACCGAAGAAGATTTAACAAACCTATTCAACGAATATGGTGAAGTAGAAAGTGTAAGAATTATTACAGATCGTGAAACCGGTAGATCACGAGGTTTTGGGTTCGTAGAAATGGAAAATGCTGATGAAGCAATTAACAATTTAAACGAAACTGACTTTATGGGTAGAACCCTCAGAGTAAACGAGGCTCGTGAACGTAGGGACCGTTAAAATATAGTTTATAATGGTACACAAAACCCCTGTTTATATAGACAGGGGTTTTTATTTATTTTTTTTGGAGGAATGATGGAAAATATTGCTGATGTAAGTTTTTGGCAACAACTGTTCCAAAATGTTAAGAATTGGATAATTAACGAATTTATTGGTTTAATAATAGTTCTGATCTTGTTTTTTATTGCCACCAAAACTCTTAATTTTTTCACTAAAAAGATCAAAAAAGCACTTATACAACATTCAGAAAAACAAGGTAAACAAGATCCAGTAGAAGCAAACAAACGCATAGAAACTCTTACCTCTATTATTCACGGATTTATAAAAATAATTCTGTGGTTAATTTTAATTATGATAGTATTGCAAAAATTATCGATAAATATAGCCCCGATATTAGCTGGTGCAGGAATTGTAGGATTAGCTGTTGGATTTGGCGCACAAGAGTTAGCGCGAGATTTTATTTCTGGATTTTTCATAATATTAGAAAATCAGATCCGTGCCGGCGATGTAGCAATTATTAATGGAACTGGGGGATTAGTTGAAAAAATAGCTTTCCGAACTATTACTTTGCGTGATTTTTCAGGGGTAGTACATATTTTCCAAAATGGAAAGATAAACACAATAGCGAACAAAACCAAAGATTGGTCGGCGATAGTTTTTGATATTGGAGTAGCATACAAAGAAAATCCTCAACCTGTAATGGAACTTATGAAAAAAGTGGGTGATGAGATGTATAATGATGTCGAGTTCAAAGATAAGATCTTAGAACCTATAGAGGTTTTTGGATTAGATAAATTCGCAGATAGTGCCCTTGTTATTAAGGCTCGTTTGAAAACAAAACCAAGTCAGCAGTGGAGTATAGGCCGTGAATACAGAAAACGTTTAAAAAAAATATTTGATGAAAACAATATTGAAATTCCATTCCCACACACAACTATTTACTGGGGCAATAAGATAAAACCACTGCAACTAGATTTGAATGAGCAAATTTTGGATAAGATTAAGAAATAAATTTTTGATATTTATGCATTTGTAAATGTGATTTTAAAAAAAAATTACTATGGTTTGAAAAAGCAATTTCTTTATTGACAAAATAACGCTTCTCTCCATTTTTCCAAAGAAAATTGGAGAGGCTTATGATGAAAATATTAGTTACAGGTTCAGTCGGACAAATAGGTTCAGAATTAACTTTGTTACTTAGAGAAATGTATGGAAATGACAACGTTATTGCAGGGGTTAATAGAACTTTGCCTACCGGCAAACTTAAAGAATCTGGTCCTTATGAAAAAGTAGATTGTACCAATGCTCAGCAGATTGCAGCTGTGGTAAAAAAGTACAACATCAACACAATTTATCATTTGGCAGCAATTCTATCTGCAGTAGCCGAGGCCAAGCCACATTTGGCTTGGAATGTTAATATCAACGGGCTTTATAATGTATTGGAAATAGCTCGCGAGAATAATTGTTCTGTATTTGTACCAAGCTCTATCGGTGCTTTTGGGCCAAATACCCCCAAGGATAATACTCCTCAAGACACAATTCAAAGACCAAACACGATGTATGGAGTAACCAAGGTATCTGGAGAATTGCTCTGTGATTATTACTATAAGAAATTTGGTGTTGATACCCGCGGTGTTCGCTATCCTGGTATTATTTCCAATGAAACTTTGCCTGGTGGTGGTACTACTGATTATGCTGTAGATATTTATTATGAAGCCATTAAAAGTAAAAAATACACCTGTTTCCTAAAACCAGGTACTTTTTTAGATATGATGTATATGCCAGATGCATTGAAAGCAGCTGTTGACCTGATGGAAGCTGATCCTACAAAGCTTAAACATAGAAATGCCTTCAATGTTACTTCCATGAGTATTGACCCTGAAATGATGGCAGATTCCATTCGTAAACATATTCCTGAATTTGAAATTGACTATGATGTAGATCCTGTTAGGCAGGCAATAGCAGATAGTTGGCCAAATAATATGGACGACTCGGCAGCTACTGAAGAATGGGGCTGGAGCTATGAATATGATTTAGACAAAATGACAGGCGATATGTTAAAAGTTCTCTCGGAGAAACTAAAAAAATGATTTATGGAGTGGGCATCGATAACATAGAGGTTCACAGAATAAAAAAACAGATCGATAGCTCAGATAAATTCAAGAAAAAGATCTTTACAGAAAGAGAAATTGAATATTGCGAATCGCATGCTAATTTTGCCCAATGTTTTGCAGCTCGTTTTGCTGCTAAAGAAGCTTTTATGAAGGCTATCGGTACTGGCTGGAGTAAAGGTATAAAGTTTTCCGAAATAGAGGTTGTAAATTCGGATAATGGTAAGCCAACTTTGAACATAAAGGGCAAAAGCTTAAATCTGATGCATCACAATAAGATAAAATTTTCTCATTTATCAATTTCTCATCTTAAGGATTATGCAACTGCAGTAGTAATTTTAGAAAAATAAAATTGGAGGTAGAGATGAGTTTGAAAAAGCTAAATGAAGTTTTGCAAAATAATTTGGAAGAGTTGCGTAAATCTGGGCGAGATAAAGGCCCAGAAATGATCATAGAAAAGATCATAAAGGCGCGAGGAGATAAGGGACCTCGTTATATCATCAAAGGTCATGGTGATAAAGAGTTCCTTAAAATGAATGCTAATTCCTATTTAGGAATGTCGATGCTTCCCGAAGTAATAGAAGCTGAAGAGAAAGCTGCCCAAGAATATGGTGTAGGCCCAGGAGCTGTTCGTTTCATTAGCGGTACACATCGTCCTCATATCAATTTGGAAAATAAATTAGCTGAATTCCATGGTAAAGAAGCAGCCATGCTTTTTAGCTCAGCTTATGTTACCAGTATGGGTGTTATTTATCCGCTCACTACCAAGGAAACAGTTTTGATTAGTGATGAACTTAATCATAACTGTATAATTCAAGCTATGCGCCTTTGCCGTCCAGCTGCAAAATATATTTACAAACACAACGATATGGAAGATTTAGAAGCAAAACTGAAAGAAGCTGTTGAAAAAGGAAAACGTTGTCTTGTAATTACAGATGGCATTTTTAGTATGCGCGGTGATCATTCCCCGTTTAACAAACTTGTTCCTATTTGTAAGAAATTTGAGGACAAATTTGAAGAAGGTGTGATTACAATTGCTGATGATTCACATGGGGTAGGCGCTTTTGGTGAAACTGGCCGTGGTACAGAAGAATACACCGGTAGCAAAGTTGATATCTTGGTTGGAACTTTAGGTAAAGCTTTTGGTGTAAATGGCGGCTATGTAGTAGGTTCACAGACTCTGGTAGAATATTTGCACGAAACAGCACCAATGTATATCTATTCCAATCCCATTACCTGTTCGGAAGCTGCCGCAGCTTATAAAGTGCTGCAGATACTAGATTCTGAAAAAGGACAAAAAAGATTGCAGCATCTGCATAAAATGACCAAGAAATTTGAACAGGGAATAGTAGATCTGGGTTACGAAACTATTCCGGGTGATCATCCAGTAGTACCATT